>DXZV01000230.1:0-1564 GCA_019419485.1 Collinsella sp. | reverse complement strand
AGAGGCGGGTCATCTCTTGCGGGAGATGGCCCGCCTTTTTGTGTCGTGTGCGGCCCGCCTTTTCGCTGCTATCATGGACAACGTTGAATTTCTACGAAGGAGCAGGGCATATGGCGATTCTTTTGGGATGCGATTCCGTCAGCCTAGAGTTTCCCACCAAGCATATTTTCGATAGCGTGACGCTCGGCGTGGGCGAGGGCGACCGCATTGGTATTGTCGGTAAAAACGGCGACGGCAAGTCGACGCTGCTGAGTGTGCTCGCCGGCACGCTGGAGCCCGACGATGGCCGCGTGACGCACCGTCGCGGCACCACGATCGGATTGCTCGGCCAAAAGGACAATCTGGTCGATACCGACACGGTGCACCATGCCGTCGTTGGCGACACGCCCGAGTACGAGTGGGCTTCGAGCCCGCGTACGCGCCAGATTCTGGCTGGCCTTATTAGCGATGTGCCCTGGGAGGGCACGGTGGGTGAGCTTTCGGGCGGCCAGCGCCGCCGCGTGGACCTTGCACGCCTGCTGATCGGCGACTACGACGTGCTCATGCTCGACGAGCCCACCAACCACCTGGACATGCGCACCATCAACTGGCTCGCGCGCCACTTAAAGGCGCGCTGGCAGCGTGGCCAGGGCGCCATGCTCGTGGTTACGCACGACCGCTGGTTCTTGGACGAGGTCTGCACCAGCATGTGGGAGGTCCACGACGGCCAAGTCGATCCCTTTGAGGGCGGCTATTCGGCCTATATCTTGCAGCGCGTGGAGCGCGATCGCATGGCCGCGGTCACCGAGGAGCGCCGTCGCAACATGGCGCGCAAGGAGCTTGCGTGGCTGAGCCGTGGCGCCCAAGCGCGTTCCACCAAGCCCAAGTTTCGTGTGGATGCCGCTCGCGAGCTGATTGCCGACGTGCCGCCCGTGCGCGATGAGCTGGAGCTTAAGCGCCTGGCGGTGAGCCGTCTGGGCAAGCAGGTTATCGACGTCATCGACGTGGACGCCGGCTATGCGGATACCGACGGCGCGCCCAAGCAGGTGCTCTCCGACGTGACCTGGCTCATCGGTGCGGGCGACCGCTATGGACTTTTGGGCGAGAACGGCGCCGGTAAGTCGACGCTGCTCGATGTGATTCAGGGCAAGATCGCGCCCCTGCGCGGCCGTGTAAAGATCGGCCAGACGGTGCGCTTTGGCGTTCTGTCGCAGCAGCTTGAGGAGCTCGAACCCTACATGGGCGACACGATCCGCGAGGTGCTGAGCAACTATAAGAAGTACTACGTCATCGATGGCAAGGAGACCTCGCCCGAGAAGCTCTGCGAGCGCCTGGGCTTTACGACGCAGCAGCTCTGGAGCCGCATCGGCGACCTTTCGGGCGGCCAGCGCCGTCGCCTGTCGCTGTTGCTGACGATTCTGGACGAGCCCAACGTGCTTATCCTGGACGAGCCCGGCAACGACTTGGATACCGACATGCTGGCGATTGTCGAGGACCTGCTTGACGGCTGGCCCGGCACGCTGATCCTAGTGACGCACGACCGCTTTTTGATGGAGCGCGTGACCGACCAGCAGTGGGCGCTGCT
>DXZV01000023.1:11832-16983 GCA_019419485.1 Collinsella sp. | reverse complement strand
CCATAAAGACCACGCGATCGGACACGGTGCGGGCAAAGGCCATCTCGTGCGTGACGACAACCATGGTCATGCCGTCGGCAGCGAGCTTGCGCATGACCTCGAGCACCTCTCCCACGATCTCGGGGTCGAGCGCGGAGGTCGGCTCGTCGAACAGCATGATCTGCGGATTCATGCACAGGGCACGAGCGATGGCCACGCGCTGTTTTTGACCACCGGACAGGCGGCCCACGGCGGCGTGCGCGAACTTTTCGAGTCCCACGCTCGTCAGATGCTCCATCGCGACCTTCTCGGCCTCGGCCTTGCTCATCTTTTTGAGCGTGACGGGCGCGAGCGTGCAGTTGTCGAGCACATCCATGTTGTTGAACAGGTTAAAGCCCTGGAACACCATGCCGATGTCCTCGCGGAGTTTATTGATATTGCAGCGCTCGGCCGTAAGGTCCTGGCCGTGGAACCAGATGTGGCCCGCGTCCGGGGTCTCGAGCAGGTTGAGGCAACGCAGGAAGGTCGACTTGCCCGAGCCCGAGGCGCCGATAATGGTGACGACCTCGCCTGATTTGACGGACAGGTCGATGCCTTTGAGTACCTCGAGCGAGCCGAAGCTCTTGCGCAGGCCCTCGACGCGGATGAGCGGCTCATTGGTCTGTGCGGCGGCCGCAACGCCGGTAGTGGCGGTATCTGCCATGATGATTCTCCTCGTCTTAAGCCTAGTTAGAGCTGGGCAGCGTGGCAGGGGCCTCGGCGCCGAGCTTTTTGCCAAAGGCTTCGAGCAGGCGGCTCGCCACGAGCGTCAGGATCAGGTAGACCACGAGCGCCACGCAGTAGACCTCCATCTGGCGGTAGTACACGCCGGCGACGGTGGTGGTGGCGTACATGAGGTCGAACACGCCGATGACCGAGAGCACCGACGAGTCCTTGATGTTGATGATGAGCTCGTTGGTGAGCGCCGGAATCGCGTTTTTAATGCCCTGGGGGAACACGACTTTGCGCATGGCTTGCCACTGCGAAAGACCCAGCGAGCGCGCTGCCTCGGCCTGGCCGGGGTCGATGGACTCGATGCCGCCGCGCAGGACCTCCATCATGTAGGCGGTGGAGTTGAGCGAGATGGTGACGAGGCCGGCGGTGAAGGTACTCCAGATCTGGTTGGCCTGGGCGGTCTCGAAGCCCATGCCGCGCAAAACGGTGAAACCCGCGTAATAGATGAGCAGACCCTGGACCATCATGGGCGTGCCGCGCACGATGGTGGAGTAGATGGTCGCAAAGCCGCGGCCAATGCTCTTAAAGAAGCGCACCAGGTCGTTGTCCACGCGATCGAAGGTCTGAATACGCAGGAACACAAAGAGCAACGCCAGGAAGAATGCGATGACGGTGCCGAAGGTGGCAAGCGCGATGGTGATCTCGATACCGCGGATAAAGAAGTCCCCGCTCTTGTAGGTCATGTAGACCAGGCTCGACAAAAAGTCGCTGGGGTTGGAGTCCGAGACGATGCTCACCTGTACCAGGTCGATAAACGACATGACGCAGCGGTCCACGAAAAAGATCGCCGCGATGGCAACCACGACATAGCTGCCCAAGCGTGCGCCACGACGGAAGCGCTCGGATGCGAACGGCGACGTTTCGCGATAGTCATTCCAGTGCATGAGTTTGGTGACGAGCGCCGCCGCCGACACGACGAGCCAGGCCCAAAGGATTGCCCAAAGGCAATCCTGGAAGATACCGGTGGGCGCCAAGAAGCTCAGCGGCGTGGGGTTGCGCTGGCTAAACGCCAGGCCAAGCGCCGCGATGACACTCGTGCCCAGGTACACATAACGGTGGTCGGCCTTGATAAAGGAGGCCAGACGATTGATGGTTTTCATGCTGCCTCCCTATGCCGGCTGGCGGTCGAGGCACGCGTCCCACATTTGGTCGCGTTCCTCTTGGCTAATGCCCTTGAGTGTCTTGTCGATGAGTTTAAGCAGTTTGTCCGAGCCCTTGCGACAGCCGACGTTTGCCGCGACCTCCTGCTTAAAGCCCTCGCCCTCGGCAAAATGAATAGGGACGATACCCGGGTTTTGGGCCATATAGCCCTTCTCGTTCTCGGTGTTGTAAGTCACGGCGTCGCACGTGCCCTGCAGCAGATTCGAGAACACCGTGGGGACGGAGTCGACCGGGTTCTTGTGCACAACGCCCGGAATCTCGTCGATGACGGTGTCGAGCATGGTGTCCTTTTGGCCGAGTACCGTGGCACCGCTAAAGTCGCTGAGCTTGGTGGCGTTTTGGTAGGGGGAACCCTCTTTTACGAACAGGCCAAAGTAGCCAATAAAGTACGGGTCGGAGAAGCCGACCGACTCCTCGCGCTCGGGCGTGGCGCTCATACCGGCGATGATGAGGTCGATCTGGCCGTTGTTGAGCGAATCGATGAGGCCCGAGAAGCTCTGCTTGACGGCAACGGGCTCGCCACCGAGGGCCTTGCAGACGATCTTGGCGATCTGCACGTCGTAGCCATCGGCATAGGCGCCCTGCACGTTGTCGATGGGGATAGTGTACTCACTGGCTTCGGAAACCTGCCAGTTGTACGGGGCGTAGGCCGCCTCCATGCCAATGCGGATCTTGTCCTTGCCGATCACGGAATCGGACAGGTCGTCGCGACCGCCGCCCGTCGTGGGCTGAACCACCTTGAGCGTGGACGGACGCTGACAGCCGGCGAGCGCGCCGGCGACGACGGAAGCGCTCGCAGCGAGAGCGCTACCCAAGAAGATGCGACGGCTGCACACCGGCTGTGGATGCGCGTCGCGCTGATGGGGAGAATGCATAATCTGCCTTCCCTGTTGAATCGTATGCTGACGACTTAACAGGATATACGCCAGCGACCAGCAGTGCAGCACAAGCTCGAAAAATTAATAGACACATGGTAGTCATTGGGGACGTCGATGTTTTGGCAATGCCGGCGAGCGACGTCCAGAGCGAACAAGTGGCATGAAAAAGACAAGGCATGACCAGAAGGTCTATGCCTTGCCTTTTGAATGACAAATTATCGCTCTGGACGGCACGCAGCATCGACCGAGCGGCGGAACCTCTAGAGCAAGGTGACGCTAAAGCTGCGTTTATCGGTAGCGCCGGGAGCCAAGGTGATGGTGTTGACCTTGTGCTCAAAGACATCGTCCTCGGTGTCCATGGTGGTGTGACCGGTCCAGGGCTCGAGCGCCACAAACGGAGCGTCGTTGGCGGCAGACCACACGCCGATGTACTTAAAGCCCTCAAAGTCGATCTTGACGCCGTGGCCCGACTTGCGGCCGCGCAGCGTGAGCGTGGAGCCCGGGGTATCGGTGAACATGATGGCGTCGTTATCGAAGCTGCGGTGCGTGATGGGCAGCACGTCCGAGTTATCGGGGGCCTTGTAGCTACCCTCGAACGTCATAAGGCCATCGGGCGTGATGACGGGGGCCTCGTTAGTCCAAGCCTCGGTAAACGCCAGCTCGTAATCCTCGAACGCCTCGTCCTCGGCGCCGGGGGCGGGCACGTTAAACGCAGGGTGGCCACCCACCGAGAACGGCAGGTCTACGTCGCCGGTGTTAGTGACGGCAAAGGTCTGTGTGAGCGTGACATCGCCGGTCAGGGCATAGGTCATGTTGAGCTTAAAGTGGAAGGGAAAGGCCTTGAGCGACTCGGGCGTATCGGTGATCTCGTAGGTTACCGAGGAGCCGTCCTCCGATACCTCGACCAATTTGTGCTCGACAATGCGTGCGATGCCGTGGCGCGCCATCTCGCAGGTGCCGGCGGCAGACGTCGCCGTGTTGTTGCGCAGCGATCCCACGATAGGGAACAGGATGGGCGCGTGCTTGCCCCAAAAGGCCGGGTCGCCCTGCCACAGATACTCATTGCCGTTGAGGGCAAGGCTCGTGAGCTGGGCGCCCATGGAATCGATGGCCGCGGTGAGGCCGCCGCGCTTGATGGTAGTGACGGTGGACATGCTACTTCCTCCAAAAGTAAACAACAGTGTCGAGGGTTATTGTCCCACTCTTGGCAGCAGGGCTGAGCGGCAGGCGCAGTTATTGAGCAATAGCATAAAGGTCAAACCCACCCTGCGGCGCGCTATCGACCGTATCGGGTGCTTGCGAATTAAAACTCACCGGGACCATGCGCTTTGAGGCGCGGTAACGCGTGCCGTCGGTGGCGACGGGCGGCTCATCGACCGTGAGCTCGTAGTCGCCGGGCTTGAGCTCGATACCGTCACCTTCGGAATTGACGTATTGGTACTCGTCGATTGCTTGTCCCCTGAGCGTGCGGCCCACGATATGGACGAGCATTTGGCTGTCGCCGCGCGCGGTATCCCACGTCGCGCCGTCCTTAACCTCGACCGACACATGCACCGAGCGCGTGCGGCTGAGCGATTGCTCGACGGACATCTCGACCTTGGCGGCGTCTTGGCGCTGTTGTTCAACATGGCTCCAGACGTTTCCAATTACCGAGCATGCGATAACGCCGGCCATAAAGGCGATAAGGATGGGGCCAAGCGGAGAGCGACGTCCCGCATCTTCCTCGCGAGCCAGATCGGGGCGATGCGTGGGCGCAGGCGCCTGGGCACCCTGCGAGGGCACGTCGAGAATGCTGAAGGATGCCGTGCTGTCGGGATCGATAGTGTGACGCGGCTGCGGGGTCTTTGCCGGCGAGATGGACATGTCGGCTGGCTCACCGAGTGTGGCCGTGGCATCGGCCTTTGCCTCGTCGGCCTCAGCCTGGGCCCAAGCCTGCTCAAAGGTCAGAGGCTCGGCGGCATCGGAGGCGGCGTCAGGCTCGACAGCAGCATCGCTGCCGGTCTCGTCCTCGTCGCTCGACACGTCACGCGGCGCGGGCTCGTCCCACTCCTCGTCCGGAGCCTCGCCCTCGCTATACCACCATTCAAAGTTATCGATATCCATACGGGGCGCCCCTTAGGCCTCGCAAATAAACACTTGCTAGCCTTATACCCCCAGATGGCACGGGAGCTCGCCGGCACAGACAGGAAAAGCGTCACAACATTCGACGCTTTTCCTCGTTTTCGAGATTTTCATCGAATGTTGTGACGGTTTGGGCGACTGGCTGGCAGAGCAATGTGACAAAGGGACTGCCCATTCGTCACATTCTGTTAGAGTTGCAGGGATTGAATCCCGCTTATTCATGCGACATTGGAGTGAC
>DXZV01000023.1:0-11822 GCA_019419485.1 Collinsella sp. | reverse complement strand
CCGCCGTAACCACGCCCAAAAGCAAGTCAACCGCCGCCGCGCTCTCCCCCACGCGCACCAAGCTCTGCCTGGCGCTGCTCGTGCTGTTGGGCTTCTCGCTCGGCTGCTCGGAGTTCGTGGTCATCGGCATCGAAAGCGACTTGGCAACGGAGCTCGGCATCTCGCTTGCCACTGCGGGCCAGCTCATCAGCGTGTTTGCGCTTGTCTATGCCATCGCGACGCCGGTGCTTGCGCTCAGCACGGGGCGTTTTCGCCGCTACCAGCTGCTCGTGTGCTATAGCATCGTCTTTGTGCTCGGCAACCTGGTCATGGCGCTGGCACCCAACTTTCAAGTGCTGTTTGCCTCGCGCATCATCTTGGGCTCCGTCTCGGGCGCACTGCTCGCCGTGGGCGTGACGTATATCCCCGAGCTGCTGTCCCCGCAGCAGACCTCACTCGCCATCTCGGTGGTATATGGTGCGTTTTCCGTGGCAATGGTCTTTGTGACCTCGATCGGCAAGTTCGTGGCCGACACGCTCGACTGGCACGTGGCCATGTACGGCACGCTTGCCTTTGCTGTTCTGATATGCGGAGCGCTCGTGATGTTTATGCCGCGCGCCGGACAGACCGACGAGCCTGCCACCTTTCGCGAGCAGGCGGGTCTGCTACGCGAGCCGAGCATCATCACCGGCATGCTCATCTTTTTGTTTGGCGTAGGCTCGGTCTACGTATTCTACGGCTACGTGACACCTTATCTTGAGCAGGTGCTGGGAATGGGCACTGTTCAGGCGAGTACCACGCTTATGGCCTACGGCGTGTTTTGCCTGACCTCAAACATCTTGGGCGGATGGATCGATGCGCGTTTTGGCATGAAGGCACTGCTTGTGACGTTTGTACTGCAGGCTGCGGCGTTACTCGGGCTGTTTGCCGTGGGCGGCACCATGCCGCTCGCGCTGGTCTTTGTCTTTAGCTTGGCGTTGCTCATGTACCTGTTCTCGGTGTCGTGCATCACGCACTTTATGGACGTGGCACGCAGCCGCCATCCCAAGTCGATGGTACTTGCAAGTTCGGTTGAGCCCATGGCGTTTAACGTCGGTATCTCGTTTGGCACTGCAGTGGGCGGCGCCGTGGTAAGCGGAGTTGGCATTGCCTGCGTGGGCGCCGTGGGCGCCGCGTTCTCGCTTGTGGCCTGGGCGCTTACGCTGGTGACGATTAAGCTCGCCCGTTGGGAGCGCCACCGCGGGTAGCGCAATTGCAGCCAAAAGCCGCAGCACCGCCCACCATCTTTTGACCGTGTGGCGTTCGCTCCTGCAGCCATGCAACACGTCGTCTGCCGCCCAAGTCAGCATCTTTCCCGGCGCTATTTAACCACGCAAAACGCATCCTGTTAAGATTATCGCTATCGTTTTTCGCAATCTGAAAATCGATGGAATCGCAGGTAGAGCTTTCGTAGTCTGAAGTGGTCAATCCACACGAAAGGGGTTTACCACATGGACAAGAAAGCAGTTGTAATCGCCGGAGCCGGCAGCACCCACACTCCCGGCATCATCCAGAGCCTGTTGCAGAAGAAAAACGAATTACCGCTGCGCAAACTCGCCCTGTACGACATCGACGAGAAGCGCATGCACCTCGTCTACGACATCATGAAGCAGTTCATCGAGCAGGAAGCTCCTGACATCGAAGTTGTCGTGACGACCGATCCCGAAAAGGCATTCACCGATGTCGACTTCGTCTTCGCGCAAATCCGCCAGGGTGGCCTTCAGATGCGTCGCCAGGACGAGCGCATCCCTCTCAAGTACGGTTGCGTGGGACAGGAAACCTGCGGCGCCGGCGGTTCGATCTCCTATGGCATCAGGTCCATCCCCGGCGTCTTCGACCTCGTACGCTACGCTAAGAAATATAGTCCAGACGCCTGGATCCTCAACTATTCCAACCCCGCCGCAGTTGTCGCCGAGGCCACACGTCGCGAGTTTGGCAACGACCATATCCTTAACATCTGCGATATGCCCACGGCTATCTTGCTCTCGTACTCTAAGATGCTCGGACTTCCCAGCTGGCGCGATATCGACCCCATGTATTTTGGACTCAATCACTTTGGCTGGTTTACCAAAATTTACGACAAGCAGGGGCGCGATCGTCTGCCGGAGCTCCGTCAGATGATTCTCGAGCACGGCATGGCCGTGAGCGACAAGCATCACAAGGACAAGGACTGGATGCACACCTGGGGTCAATACGTCAAGATTGTGAAGGACTATCCCGAGTATCTGCCCAACAGCTACCTGCAGTACTACCTGTACTCCAAAGACATGGCAGATGACATGGACCCCAACTGGACGCGCGCCGACAACGTCATCAACGGACGCGAGAAGGAGATGTTTGCCGAGCACGACAAGTACCTGGCAGATCCCGCCAATTACAAGAGCCCCGTACAGAGCTTCACGGTCTTTGGCGACTTTATCGTCGACGCAGCCGCCTCTATCGCCTACAACAAGTGCGAACGCTATCTCGTAATCGTCGAGAATAACGGCGCCATCCCCAATCTGCCCGACGACGCCATGGTCGAGGTCCCCGCCTACCTGCGCTCTTGGGGCCCCGAACCCATCAGCCAGCCTGCTATCCCCACCTTCTACAAGGGGCTTATCGAAGAGCAGAATGCCAGTGAGAAGCTCGCCGTCGACGCATATTACGAGCATTCCTACCAGAAGGCGCTCGAAGCCATCGCAATCAACAAGACCGTCCCTTCGACTACCGTCGCGCGCCAAATCCTCGACGACCTGATCGAAGCGAACGGCGATTATTGGCCGACCCTGTCCTAACTCCCCGCGCATCGAAGGAACATCATGAAAGAAAGCAAGCTCTACAGCGAGTTCCAGAGACTCGGCAAGGTGCTCATGGCGCCGGTCCTCCTCCTGCCCGTTTCCGGCATTTTGGTCGGTCTGGGCTCCGCCCTTTCCAATGCCAACCTCATCTCGCTCTGCCCGTTTTTGGGCACCGAGCCGATGGTGATCTTTAGCACGCTCATCAAAGCAGCCGGCAACGTTATCAATGGTAACATCTCGGTTCTCTTTGCGATCTGCATCGCCTACGGTTACGCCAAGGCCGAGAAGGCGACCGCCGCACTCTCGGGCTTTATCGGCTACATGACCATGAACACGATCATGGGTCAGCTGCTTATCCTGCTGGGCACCATCGATCCCGCCAACCTACAGACCGGTCAGAACGCCATCCTGGGCGTAACCACACTCGACACCGGCGTATTCGGCGGCATCATCATCGGCTTGGTAGTCGCATGGATCCACAACCGATTCTATAAGGTGCAGCTTCCGCCGGTGCTCGGCATCTTCAACGGCACGCGCTGCGTCCCCGCCCTCACCGTCGTTTTCGCAAGCCTGGTGGGCGTTGCGCTCGCCTTCGTGTTTCCGTTTGTGCAAACCGGCCTAAAGGCCGCCTCGACACTCATCGATTCCACCGGGGTGTTTGGCGCGTTCATCTATGGCTTCTCCGAGCGCATGCTTCTGCCCTTCGGCCTGCATCATTTCATCTACCTGCCGTTTTTCTTCACTTCTCTGGGCGGTAGCATCCAGGTTGACGGCCAGACCGTCGAGGGTGCTGTCAACATCTACAACGCCATGCTCAACACGCCCGGCATGATGTACGACATCGACATCTCAAAATACGTCATGAACGGCAAGGTGCTGTTCGCCATGTGCGGCCTGCCCGCGGCGGCGCTCGCCATCTACCACTGTGCCCGTCCCGAGAATAAAAAGAAGGTCGGCTCCCTCATGATCGCCGCCGTTATTCCGGCCGCCATCATGGGCATAACCGAACCGCTCGAGTACTCCTTCCTCTTTGTAGCGCCCGTACTCTATGTGGTCCACGCCCTGCTGTGCGGCATCGCGTATGTACTCACCTACCTGGTACAGTTCAATGTGCCCGGACCTTCCGCCTTCGGCGGACCGCTCCTCTCGTGGATCTTCAACGGCATCATGAACGCCGATAAAGGCTCCAACTGGTTCTGGCTTATTCCGCTCGGCATCGCTTACTTCGGGATTTATTACGTACTGTTCCGCACCTTTATCAAGAAATTTAACCTCAAAACCCCGGGCCGCGAGGATGATGACACGCAGGCAGCGGATGACACGTCGGCCATCGACTCCAAAGCACCTGTCCAGGTAAGCGAGCTCATCCCGCAGATCGTGGAAGCCGTGGGCGGCGCTGATAACATCTCGGGTGTCAACGCTTGCTTCACTCGCCTGAGGCTCAGCCTCAAAAACACCGCCCTGGTCAAGGACGATAGCGTCTTCACCAAAGACCTCGGCGCCAGCGCCATCGTGCACGTTGGCGGCGGTGTTCAGATCGTTTACGGCAATAAAGCTTCTGTCTACAAAGTCGAAATGAGAGAATACTTGGGCATGGAATAAATCCGTCCCATAGCTTCACCACAATGCTCCGGAGATGGCATATCCGCTCCGGGGCATTATTGTTTGGAGTGATTTGAATGTCGATGTACGAGGTCTATTCGAACCTCAGGTCTTGTATCGAAGACGTCGAGAAGGGCGGCAGCCTTGACGCCCACATCGCACTCTACGCCCTTTCCCATCACGACGAGGTCCCAGAGCTCTCAATAGAAGAACTTGCCCGCGCGTGCAATACATCGCCCGCGACCATCTCGCGCTTCTGCAGGCGCGTAAACGGCTCGAGCTTTCGATCGTTCAAAGAGCAAGTTGACGACTTCAACGCTTGGCTCCAGCGTGAGACAACCGAGGCAAGGGCTCATAAGCAAATCGATATACCCTGGTATTTCGATATCGTAGAGACCTCTTTGCTTGAAACAAAACGCCTGCTCACTGAGGATCGACTCGAGCAGGCCGTTGACTGGCTTCTCGATGCGCAAAATGTCTACGTATACGGAAGCTCATTCTCCAATCTCGCCGCCCGCTCACTCTGCGAAAAGCTGAGCCGCGTAAACCGACTGTGCTTTTCATTTGGCTCCGTCAAGGGACAGGAGACGTCGCTCTGTCTGCTCCAACCCGACGATCTAACCATCTTTGTATCGTTCTCAGGGAAGACGAGCCACATCTTCAATCTTTACGTTGAGGCCAAGCGGCGAGGTTGCCGCGTTATTTGGATATCGAGCAACATGGCATTCGATAACAACGGGGCGCGCGAGCTCTTGCTACCCGTGAGCGCGGAGTCACTCAGCGAGTACTCGACCGCCTTGGTTGAGGGCATGAGCCTACAAAGCGCGGTTAACGCTCTGTATATCAGCTGTGCAAATCGACTTCGGGCGCAGCGCTAGCCGCAAACACGCTAGAACCGAAAAAAAACGCACCTCACCGTCGCAAGGCGTCCGAATACACGATAGGCAGCGCCAAAAGAGAGCAGCGAGCACGTCATGTACTTGCCCATTCGCCCCAAAACATCACAGGTCGGCGCCCGATTGAAGGATCGGGCGCCGACCTGTATTAATCTTGATTGTGTGTTTGAGTCGTTTACTCCATGCCCAGCAGCTCGCGCATCTGAGTCGCGTAGTTAGATGCCATGTTGCCGTAGACAATCTGCACGCCGCCGTTGACATGCACGATGCCACGCGCTTCGAGCTTTTCGGTAAACTCGGCGTCATCAACCACCTTGTCACAGTCATTGAGCTGAATGCGCAGACGGGTGAAGCAGGCCTCGACAGACTTAATATTGTTGTCGCCGCCCACTGCCTCAACGATGGCGGGAATCAGGTCGCTGATCACAGTCTTGGGAGCCTTTGCGGCCTCATCGTCGGACTCTTCCTCGCGGCCGGGGGTCTTAAGGTCCTTCTTAAGGATGATGAACTTGAAGACGAAGTAGTACACCACGAAGTAGATGGGGCCGAGGAACAGGATAACCTGCCAGTTGGAGCCCTTGGCTGCACCCATAATGCCGTTAAAGATCAACGACAAGAGCGGGCCGCCAAAGGATGCGGAACCGGCCACGTTGAACTGCAGGATATAGGTCAGCGCATAAGCAAGACCAGCCATGAGAGCGTGGAACACGTAGAGGATGGGCGCGATAAACAGGAAGGAGTACTCGAGCGGCTCGGTAATGCCGGAGAGGATGCAAGGCACCACAATGGCAATCATGAGCGCTGCGGTCTTCTTCTTGTTCTTGGGAAGCGCCGTCTTGTAGAAGGCGAGTGCAGCGCCGGGCAGGCCGAACATGGCGAAGATAACCTTGCCGTTCATGACAAAACGGCTGACCTCGATGTTAAACGGCGTGCTGGGAGAGCCCAGGATCGCGTTGTAGATATTGATAGCGCCCTGAACAGTCTGGCCGTCGATGGTTTCGACGCCACCGAGCGACGTGAAGAAGAACGGCAAATAGACAAAGTGATGCAGGCCAAAAGGCAGGAGCATGCGCTCGCCGGCGCCGTAAACAAATGCACCAAAGGCACCCGTAGTCTTGATGAACTCGGACAGCGCGCCGAGAGCGTTCTGAATAAACGGGAAAACAAAGGACATGACCAATGCGAGGATGCTGCATGAGAGCAGCGTCACCGCCGGGATAAAGCGCGTACCGTTGAAGATGGAGAACACGGCAGGCAGCTCAATCTTGTAGTAACGGTTATGCAACCATGCGACGATTGCACCCACCAGAAGACCGCCGATAACACCAGTGTCGAGCGTGGTGATGCCGAGGATCGTGCTCTGGCCCGTCGTAAGATTCGCGGGATCGATAACGCCAGTCGCCGTAAGGAACGTGCCCATCACGGAATTCATGCACATGTAGCCCAAAAAGCCACAAAGCGCCGCGGTGGCCTTCTCGGACTTGGCGAAGCCATAGGCGAGACAAATCGAGAAGATAACCGGGATGTTGTTCATAACGATGCTGGCAGCGGCCTTGAGAATCGAAAAGAAGATCGCAAAGCCCGGAGCAGCAAGCCAGGGAACAGCTGCCGTAAGGGTGGGGCTGGTAAAGGCATTGCCAAAGCCCTGAAGGATGCCGGCGATTGGCAGGATCAAGACAGGCGTCATGAGGACTTTGCCCAGGCGCTGGAACTTTGCCAGCAGCTCATCTTTGTTCATGGGATACCCCTCTTAAAGAAACGGGGCGTGCAGCTCTACAGCCCACACGCACCATAACAGTTATCAAGCGCTATGGAACTAACTACTTAAGCTCCGGCCAGTAATCCTTATTGGCCTCGATGAGCTTGTCGAGCACTTTGCGAGCCTTCTTGGCGTCACCGACCAGACGATTAAGCGTGAGTGCCTGCAGAGCCTTCTCGTAGGAACCCTCCATCCAAGCCTCAACAGTCAGGCGCTCATAGGCGTACTGGTTCTCCATAAGGCCGCGATAGAAGGTACCGATCTTGCCAACAGCATAGGGCTGCGGGCCATTGGCGCCCACGCTTGCCGCGACCTCGACCATGGCGTCATCGGGCATACCCTCGATAATGCCGTTGTTGGGCACAATGACAATGAAGGTCTTGTTGGTGTTGCGATAAATGGCCGAGGTGATTTCCACGATCATATCGCCATGAGCGTCGTTTTGCACAACCGAGGAGTTCTTTGCGGTGCCGACTTTGGCAACACGCTCGCACTCGGCGAACACGCGCTTCTCACGGCCGTTGATAACCTCGTCGGAGCGAGTGTAGTCGGGGTCGAGGTGAGCGACCTTGTACTCGGGATACAGATAGTACTGCAGATAAGTGTTGGGCAGATAGTCGGGGAAGTCCTCGAGCATGTCCTTGACCATGGCGTAGGTATCAAGCCAGGACTGGTCACGCTGCTCGGCATCGGCAGGAAGGAAGCCGTTCTTCTCCGTGTACTCCTTAATCTGCGGGACGAGGTCATGACCCTCTTCATCGTAGATGTGCTTGAACCAACCGAAGTGATTGAGGCCGAAGTACACGGGCTCCGTCTTGCTCATATCGCGACCGAGCAGGCGACCGTAAGAGCGCATGAGGTTGACAGGCTGGTCGCAGATGTTGAGGACGCGATGCTCATCGGGCAGGACGCGCTCGAGACCATATGCCACAATAGCAGCCGGGTTGGTGTAGTTGATAATCCACGCCTCCGGGCTATGAGCGCGAACGTCGTTGACGATCTCAACCATGTCATGCATGGAGCGCATACCGTAAGCCATGCCGCCAGGGCCCACCGTTTCCTGGCCGATGATTCCCATATGCAGCGGAATCTTCTCGTCCTTGCTACGCATCTCGTAGCCGCCGGTACGAATCTGGCAGAGCACAAAGTCGACGTCGGTGTAAGCCTCGTCCTTATCGGTGGTGTAACCAAACTCCACACCGGGCTCCTCCTCGGCGAAGAGGATCTTGCCAAACTCGCCGATCGGACGCTGACGCTCGGCATCGATGTCATAGAGCATCACGCGGTTCAGCGGCAGAATGTCCATGTGCTTGGTCAGGGCTTTAAGAATGCCAGGGCACCACGTGGAGCCGCCGCCAACGATCACAATATTGAGCTTATCCTTCATGTTCCGTCCCTCCAGGGTTGGCTGATCGGTGTTCTCGAAGACCTTGGGCTCCGCGGTTGTCCTCGGCTTGCTTCGTTTCGATTGATATTTTGCGACATAAGGTCATTTGCGAGTCCCCGTGTGAGCCAATGCGAAACGGGGACACATGATTTCGCTCACGACACAGATATGTGTAGGCAAACACGCGCGTTTGCCCAGTTCATAGGCAATAGGCAATCTTGACCGATTACCGATTTCTCTCCTGGCTACACAAAGCGGTACCATATGTACGACGAGGTGCGAGGGGCTGAAACATCTTATGAAAGATCAAGAATCTTTTTATGATCATGTGCGAGCTGGCGAGAGCAAGCTCAACGATCTCGAAAGCGAGATCATGCGCTACATCATCGAGCTGCGTGATGATATTGACGATATCACGCTTAAGAGCGTTGCTGAACGGTTCTTCGTCGCTCCCAATACAATCGTCAGGCTTGCCCACAAGCTTGGCTTCTCGGGGTTTACGGAGCTCAAACAATCATATTCCGCCTCGCTCGACCGCAATCGATTCACTATCGAGGCACTTCCTCTCGATACCCAGCTCGTACAGACCAAAGATTTGCTTAACGACCGGATCATCGATTCGGTTGTGAGTCTTATCCAGGACGCCTCGCATATCGTGTTCTTTTGCTCGGGCTTTTCGAAATACCCGTGTCTCGAGATGGCTGAAAAGCTCAAAATAATGGGCAAGAATACCGACACGCTCAGTGAACGCCACGTCATGAGGCATTACGCGGAACTGCTTGGCAAAAACGACCTGGTCTTCAGCGTTTCCGTAAGCGGCGAGACGCAGGTGTCTATTGACGCTACATCGATAGCCAAAACGCGCGGATGCAAGGTCGTCACGCTCACCGGCTTTTCTCGAAATTCTCTCTCGAAACTAGCCGACTACCCTATCTACACCGTGCAAAAAGAAATCCGCTTGGGCAGCATGGACCTCGACAGTCGATTAATGTTCTATTACGTTTTCGAATTGATATTTGAGCGCTACTTCAAACTGGCCAAGAAATAAAACTTGGCATGCGCCCGGCTTCGACTCTTTAGCAGCCCTCTATATGAAAGGCATCGTTCTATGCAACGTGTACTGTTTATCTGTCACGGGAATATCTGTCGGTCGACGATGGCTGAGTCGGTGTTTACTGAGCTGGTGCGCCGTGCCGGGCGCGAGGCGGAGTTTGTCATCGATTCCGCTGCGACCTCGACCGAGGAGATCGGCAACCCGCCGCATCATGGCACTGTTGCCAAGCTGCGTGAAGTCGGGATTCCCGTCGTTGCCCACCGCGCGCGCCAGGTGCGTCGCGCAGAGTATGGCGACTGGGATCGCATTGTCTATATGGATGCCGAGAACGCGCGTGGCCTGCGTCGCATCTTTGGCGACGACCCCGACGGCAAGATTGCGCGCTTGCTCGATTGGACTGATCGCCCCGGCGACGTGGCCGATCCCTGGTACACCGGCAATTTCGATGCCACCTACCGCGACGTACTCGACGGTTGCACTGCTATGCTCGAGCATCTGTAATCGATGAAATGCAGAGTTTTTAGAGCCATAAATCGGATGAAATGTAGAAATTTGACCTTACTCGCGCACAGCACAACGACGACAACGCCTAAGCATAGGCATAAGCGAAGTCGGAATTCCCATATACAAATCGAGCGTGGTTTTTCTCCCACTTTGAGCGTTCAAGTGCGCTCTAAACGGGAGAAAATCCACGCTCATTATCGCGGAGGGAGAGAATCCTCGCTCGGCTACTCGTCGACGATCTCAGTGTGACAAAGGGACTGTCCCTTTGTCACACTGGGGACTGACCCTAGACAGGTTTGACCTCCAGCTTTATCCCCTCGGCACGGAAGTCGCCCAAAACATCCGAAAGGGTCCAAGTCGCATACAGAGGCAGATAGAGAACGGCGCCGTCGCGCTCAACGTTGCCTCTCGAGAAAACAATCCCGCGCTTTACGCCATACTCGGCCGTTTCAAGCACATGGCCCAACGCGGCGTGCGCATGGTAATACGTCCCCGATTTAACCTCGATGGGCACGGCCGTTCCATCCGGGCCGTCGATCACGAAATCGACCTCGCCCCGTTTCTTGGTCTGATAGTAATACAACCCCCTTCCCTGGGCAGCCAGCTGTTGAGCCACCACGCTTTCGTACACGCCGCCGAGGTTGGGCTCCTTGCTGTCGAGGTACGCCGCTTGGGCGACCCCGATGGGATAACGGGCCATCAGCATCCCGGTATCGGACTGGTACAGTTTGAACTGGGACGGTCGCGCTGTCTTAAGCAGCGGGGACTTTGGCTCGGTTACGATATCGGTCTTGAGGGCGACGCCGGCATCGACGAGCCAGACGAAGTCGCGCTGGTACTTCTCGAAATGGGCCTTGGGGTCGATCGAGTTGAGCACAAAACGCTTGTTCTCGCCCTCCAGCATGACAGGAAGCTGGTCGAAGATACTCTGCACCTGGAGCGCGCGCCCGTTCGCGTATTTCGAGATATCCCGACGGTATTGCCCGTTCAGCTCGGACTGGAGCTGGCGGACAGATGCCAGATCACCCTGCGTGTCGAGGAAGCGCTGCACGATCTCCGGCATACCGCCGACGACGATATAGGTCCTGAAGTTTGCCATCATTGCGTCGTGAATATAACCAGGAACCGGTGTCTCGTTGCGGCACGCATCGCAAATCGAGCGCCGCGCCTCTTCGCTCACCCCGATCGCCCAGCTGAACTCCTCAAAATCCAGCGGAAACATCTTGAGTTCATGGACATACCCCACGGGATATGACCTGACGCCCTTGAACTGGGTCCCGAGCATGGACCCCGAGAATGCCCAGCGGCAACGGTCGTCCTCGACAAGGAACTTCGCCATCGTCATGATATCCGGTGCCTCCTGCACCTCGTCGATAAACACGAGGGTCTCGCCCGGGGCAATCGGCTTTCCCGAAAGAAGCGTCACCCTGCTAATGAAATCATCGGCATCTCGCGCCTCGAGCAGAGCGTCCCTTGCCTGGCGGTTTTCCGCGAGATTGAGCTCGATATAGGCTGCATAGTTTGACTTACCGAATTCGCGAATCGAGTAGCTCTTGCCGATTTGGCGAGAACCCGTGACGAACAGCGCCTTTCGTTCGATGGATCTCTGCCAACGATCAAGCTCATCTGCGATTTTCCTGCGCAACATAAGCTCTCCCCTCGCCACGATAAAAGAAATGCAGAAATTTATATCGACTATTATCGATGAAATGCAGAGATTTTTAGTACTGAAATCGGATGAAATGTAGAAATTTGACCTTACTCGCGTACAGAATAAAGACGAGAGCGCATGAGCGGGATCGGGATTCCCGTCGCTGCAAAT
>DXZV01000229.1 GCA_019419485.1 Collinsella sp. | reverse complement strand
CCGCCACAACAACGCCCATACCAAGACACATATTACGCTTGGCAGCGTTTATTTTCGCCGCCTTGGCAGGATTTGTCAGGATACGCTGGGCAAATTCCTGTTTAGAGACCGCTTCTTCGGCCTCCGGATCGCCCGCCTCGGCCACTTCGCACTGCAACACGTCCGCATAGTCAAAAATCTTCGGCTCGCCGCCGCGCTGATGCACGGCCCACTTGCGGCGCGTGGCGTCCTGGTAGATAGCCGGCAAAAATGTAAACCGCGGCGGGTCCAAAATCGTATCCGTGATGGTAAACACATCGGGATCAAAGGCATCCTGCGGGTTTTTCTTCTTGAACAGCCCCATATCAGCCTCCCGTACTAGCATTAAACAACTCAAGCTGAATATAGCACCAATTTCAAGCCGCCGCCTTACCCTATCGGTGCGCGGCGTCTATGGCTCGCCCAGCGGAAGAGTTCACGGACGAGGGCCGGGGTGCCCGCCGGCAAATAGCAGACACTCCGCATGCAATCTATGCAAACAAACAAGTACGTTTAGCTACATTCGGTAAGTTCGAGCACGCTGCCCTTAACGATAAGTGCCGGCTCCAGGACGACCTCTTCGGCACGCCTACCGCCCCTACCGGCAAGACGCTTGGACATGCAGCCAAAAGCATGCTCCGCAAGGACACCAGGATCCTGCTCAATCGCGGTCAGCGCCGGCTCAAAGAGAACGTCGGCCGCCGAGTTGTCATAGCTCACCACCGAGATATCGCCCGGGATGCTCTTCCCCATCTCGTGCAAGCGCTTAAGCAAACCGAGGGCAATGTTATCCGAGCTTGCGAACACGGCGGTGGCGTCAGTTGCGAGTACCGCCTCCGAGGCCTCGTATGCGCTCGGAATGTAGTACTCACTCTCAAACTCCAAACGCGCGTCGATTGGCAGGCCAACCTCGCGCAGCGCGCGCTCATAGCCGGCAAGTCGTTTGCGACCCGTATTGGAACGGCGCGCGTTAACCAGACAGGCGATGCGGCGATGACCCTGCTCAATTAGATACCGCGTGGCCATGTAGCCACCCATCTCGTGGTCGAACATCACCTTGTCGCACTCGAGTCCTTCAATGGCACGATCGACCATCACGGCAGGGATGGGTAGATGGCTGACCTCTTCGCGCAGGGCGCGGTCGTCGGAGAACTCGTCGCCCACCACCAAAAAGACACCGTCGACGCCGCGCGTCACCAGCTGACGCAGCAGCTCAAGATCGTCGTCGGCACTTCCGCCCGAGCTGGTAATAAAGAGCGCATAGCCGTCCTCGCGGCAGCGCTTTTCCAAGCTGCCGGCAAGCGAGGCAAAAAAGCGGCTCTCGATGTTAGGGACGATAAGGCCCAGCGTGCGCGACTCGCGCATGACCAGGCTACGCGCAATCTGGTTGGGAACATAGTGGTTGCGTGCCGCGACCTCCTTGATGAGCTTGCGGTTTTCTTCCGAGATGCGACAGGGCCGATTATTAAGAACAAGCGAGACCGACGAGGGGGAAAGCCCCACCTCCTGGGCGATCTGCTTGAGGGTGACTTTGTTGGCCATCTCGCTCCTTCCGGGTTTACGCGCAATCCCTTGAAAGTATAGCGACTACCCCTCTACCTCGGTGATAAACACTTTACCAATCCGGTAGACGGCTGTTTTATCGCCGCAAGCGCACCAAATCCGTCCGGGTGGGGTATATTGCAATCGATTGATGACGACGACCACCAAAAGGCGGATATTCGTATGCACGAGAACGACTTTTTTAACGAGGACCTGCTGTGCGCGCTTGCTGGCGTTGCCGGCGAGGACAACGTACTGATGAGCGAGCCTATGCGCGAGCACACCACGTTTAAGATCGGCGGCCCGGCCGACGTCTTTGTCACGCCCGATACCGAGCAGGGCCTCGTCGCCACGCTCGATACCTGTTATCGCTGCGATTTGCCCCTCACCATCGTGGGCAACGGCTCCGACTTGCTCGTCGGCGACAAGGGCATCCGCGGCGTCGTCGTAGCGCTGGGCGAGGGCCTCTCCGACATTACGGTCGACGGCACGCACGTCACGGCGGCAGCCGGCGCCTTGCTTTCCGATGTCGCCGCGGCGGCAGCCGAGGCCGGCCTCACCGGCATGGAGCCCATCTCGGGTATCCCCGGATCGGTCGGCGGCGCCTGTTACATGAACGCCGGAGCTTACGGCGCCTGCATGGCCGATGTGCTGGAGTCCGTGCGCGTCTACAAGCCCGCCCGCATGCTCGACGACGGCACCCGCGGCAGCGGCAGCATCATCGAGTTCGATGTTGACGAGCTTAACCTGGGCT
>DXZV01000228.1:2000-2386 GCA_019419485.1 Collinsella sp. | reverse complement strand
GCCAGAAGCGCCAGGCTTTCGCCGAGCAGATGCAGAACTTGATGATGGACGATATCCGACGCCTGATGGAGTCCAGCGTCGACCTCGGCAGCGTCAGCGACCCACAGGCCGAGATCGAGCGCCGCATCGAGCGCAACGGCATGGCGTACCTGATGAAGGACGGCGCCGTGTATGCCGTCGTGCTCTCGAGCGACGACTACGAACGCCTCGCGAACAAGAAGGCGTAAAGCCGACAACACGCGAAGACGCGCCAGGATGGCCGCCACCGGAACACGGTGGCGGCCATTTTCATGTCACGCCCGCATATCGAAACCGCCACGGCGGCACGGTGTGAGGCGAGCGGAAACGCTCGCGCCGGACACGGCCAAACGGTTGTCCGCCCGCGA
>DXZV01000228.1:0-1990 GCA_019419485.1 Collinsella sp. | reverse complement strand
CTCGCTACTCGCAGCCCGTCATGACCTCGAGCGCCACCCGGACATGGCGGCATCGCTCCGCAAGCAGCTCGTAGATCGGCGCCGGGTCGTCCACGGCATCGCCTCCGGCCGCGAGCAGGTCGAGCACGGCGGCCACCCCCTCGACGATACGGGCGCAATCGTCGGCATCCATATGATCCCAAACGCGACAACCGACGGCATAAATGCCGGCAACATTTCGGCACATAACGACTGGTGTAAAGCGGTTTAAACCCAGGCAAATATGGGTAGGATACTGAAAACTTCGCAAGAGACGCATAGTTGTACCTCCATCGTAGATGTATGTACAACTATGCCGCCGGAGTCGGTCAGATTTCCGCCACCGGGCACGGCCCGCCGACGGAAACCCGCCCGCCTTCGGCGCTTGCCAGGGCTCCGCCCTTGGACCGGGGTCGCGCACGGGTGCGCGAGGAATTGGGGGAAGCGTGGCAAAGGAAGCCACCTCACAGACGAGGATGGTCAGCATCAGGTTGACCGAGGAGGAGATCGGCGCGCTCAAGGCGAAGGCACGTCTTGCGGGCACGACCGTGACAAACTTCATCCGCGAGACGGCGGTCTACGGCAAGCATGAATTCACGCTGGCGAAGCTGCCCGGCGGCGAGCGCGTGGACGTGAAGGAGGCACTGGAGGGGCTGCTCGATACCGAGCACCGCACGGTGCAGAAGCATTTCAACGTGACGCCCTACGAGGACGCCTTTATACGCACGGGCGCGCGGAAAGCCGGCATGACGCAGTCGCGCTTCATGGTCGACCGAATACTCCACACGCCCATGTACTACATCGGCGACCCCGATTTCTTCCAGAAGTATTTCTACGAACTCAACAAGCAGGGCGTGAACCTGAACCAGCTCGCCGCCGCGGCGAACACGCTGCTGCTCTTACAGGACATGCCGGACGTGAGCCACGAGCGCCGCCGCGAACTCGTTGAGCAGATCGAGAACTTCGTCGCGACGCTGAAGGACCCGTACTGCAAGGCGCTCGCGGAGACGCGCGGCCTCATGGTGCAGCTCAGGAAGCAATCGGAGGTCGAGCGCTAGCATGGCGATGCTCAAGACGCTCGCCCGGAAGTTCGGCGGCTGTAGGCAGATCAAGGACTACCTTGCGCGCAACGGCCGTGCCATGACGTTCCGCTCGAGCTCGATCGATCTCGATAGCGCCGATTGGGACGAGCAGATGGACGCGACGCGCCAGATGTTCGAGAAGGACACGGGCCGCAAGTACTACCATTTCGTGATCTCACCCGACCCCGAGGACGGATTGGATGCCAAGGCGGTCGACACATTGGCATACGATTGGGTGAGGGAGCGCTACGGCGGCTACCAGTGGGTGATCGAGACGCACGTCGACAACGGCATCCCGCATGCCCACGTCGTCGTCAACTCCGTCAACCCCGTCGACGGCAGGAAGATCCACCTCGACGACGATGACGTGCAGGCCGACGCGATGGAGCTCCAGCGCATCTGCCGCGACTACGGCTACGCCGCCTTCGACAATTTCAAGTTCTCGAGGGACGAGGACGGTTCCTGGTACGCGAGAACGCCGCGCCCCGACCGTCGGCGCGAGGTCGTATTGCAGGAGGCGCGACCGCCGCGCAGGCATCAGACGGACGCCCAGCGCCGCGCCCGGTACAGCGGCAGGAGACTCTGGACCGACGCGATGCACGACGATATCGAGGCTGCCCTTCAGGGCTGCCGGACATGGCCCGCGCTCGAGAGGCGCCTGACGGAAAAGGGATACCGAATCAACATCAACCGCCGCGGCGTGCTGACGTTCTACCCGCCCGAGGGCAAAGGGCGTCCCGTAAAGGGATACAAGCTGGACGACTCCTATACGGTCGAAGGGTTGCGCGAGCGCCTTGCCGTGCGACTGGAAGGACGGCGCCCGAACGTCAGGATGTGCGCCGAGGACCTAGTCCCCGACGTCGTCCTGCCGCCCATGACGTTCGAGGCGG
>DXZV01000227.1 GCA_019419485.1 Collinsella sp. | reverse complement strand
TTCGGTGTCGCGTGATCGGGCTATCGAGATGATCCGCGAGGAGTGGCCTGAGTTTACCGAAGAGCAGTTTGACGACCTGATTGACCGCAAGCGTATCGATTGGCGCTTTATCGATGGCGAGCTGTTCGTTCTTGACAACTTCCTTGATTCTTTGCGCGTGTATCCCAAGGAGGTTCCGGGTCTGCGTCCCGATTCTGCGGATGGAATTGCGCTGCGCAACCAGATGCTCGAGGAGATGGAGTCGCAGGGCGGGCTGTCTCGCACCATTACGCTTAAGGCATGCGTGTCTGTCCCCGGTGCTTTGGAGGGGGAGACCGTTCGCGCGTGGCTTCCCGTTGCCGCCGCCTGCCGCCAGCAGTCCCAGGTCGAGATACTTGATATGACGCCGGAGGGGGCCATTGCTCCTGCGAGCGCCTCGGCGCGTACTGCCTCGTGGGTCTCCTCGACCGATCGCACATTCTCGGTGACCTATCGCTATCAAATCGATGCCGCTTATCGCGATATCTATGGGGGTGCACTTCCAGCGCATCCCTGTATGGACGCGCCGTTGCCCGAAGATATTTCCGAGGACCGTCCGCACATTGCATTCACGCCGTATCTGCAGCAGCTGACGGCCGGTGTTGTTGACGGACTCGAGGATCCGCTCGATCGCGCCCGTGCTATCTATGATTACCTGACGCAGCATATCGACTATCGCTATCAGCCGCCGTACCTGCTTTTGGGATCTATTGCCGATGACTGCGCGCATTCGCTCCGTGGCGATTGCGGCGTTATGGCGCTCACGTTCATCACCATGTGCCGTATCGCGGGCGTGCCTGCCCGTTGGCAGAGCGGCCTGTATGTTGCGCCCGATTCGGTGGGGCCGCACGACTGGGCAGAGTTCTATACGCCGCAGACCGGTTGGCTCAACGCCGACGTGTCATTTGGATCTTCTGCTCGCAGGATGGGGGAGGAGTGGCGCCGCCATCACTACTTTGGCAATCTCGACCCGTGGCGTATGGTGGCCAACAATCGATTCCAGGCAGAGTTTGAGCCCTCTTTCGACGGCATGCGCGAGGACCCTTACGATAACCAGATGGGTGAGGCTTCGGTCGACGGTCGCGGATGCCGTCAGCGTGAGATGCTCCGCACGGTCGAACTCATCGAAATGCTCGAAGTTCCATTTTCGGACTAATCAACAGAAAGCTGTGATAAACTAACTCACGCATTACGTGCCCGAGTGGCGGAATTGGCAGACGCAGTGGACTCAAAATCCACCGTTGGCAACAACGTGCGAGTTCGAGTCTCGCCTCGGGCACCATACATGCAACTGAGCGTTCAAGGGGGTCAAGACCCCCTTTTTCGTGTACGTAATGTGATAGCGCACTATACGTGTTATTATTCGCAAGGCGTTGTTCCCGCAATGCCCTAAAGAGGAACCCGAGGGTTCCCACCTTTTGGCGCCAATGAGCAGCTGACTGGTCATACAACTTAGATTCCCTTCCTCGTATCGAGGATGTCTATGTGTACGACCTGGTTGCAAAGAAGCGCCGGGTTATTTTTTTATGAATGGAGGTAGGGAAAATAGCTAAGTCTGATGACACCCGCATCAACGACGAGATCACTGCATCTTCGTGCCGTTTGATTGGCGTCGATGGCTCTCAGCTCGGCCTGTTCGCCATCCGCGATGCCCAGCGCGTCGCTGACGATCAGGGTCTCGACCTGGTCGAGATCGCTCCCAACGCGGAGCCGCCGGTCTGCAAGGTCATGGACTACGGTAAGTTCAAGTACCAGCAGGCCATGAAGGCCAAGGCCGCTCGTAAGAACCAGTCTAAGGTCGAGGTCAAGGAAATGAAGTTCCGACCCAAGATCGACGCTGGCGATTACGAGACCAAGAAGGGCCACGTTCTGCGTTTCCTCAAGAAGGGCGCACGCGTTAAGATCACCATCATGTTCCGCGGCCGTGAGATGGCTCACCCGGAGCAGGGTCTTAACGTTCTCGAGCGTCTCGCCGAGGATCTCAAGCCTTACGCTACGGTCGAGTCCAAGCCTAAGATGGAAGGCCGTAACATGCTTATGCTGCTCGCCCCGATTAAGGGCGCCTTCGATGAGGATAAAGCGGCAAGCGATACCAAGTAACTAGTGTTCTGTAACCGATTAAGGAGTATTTCATGCCTAAGATGAAGTCCCACAGCGGCACCAAGAAGCGTTTCCGCAAGACTGGCACCGGCAAGCTTATGCGCGCCAAGGCTTTCAAGAGCCACATCCTGAGCAAGAAGTCCACCAAGCGTAAGCGTGGCTTCCGTCAGGAGACCGAGATCGCCGCTGCCGACCGCAAGGTCATCAAGTCGCGTCTCGCCTAAGTTCGCGTTCCCGTTTTTCGTTTTACCGTCTAGGAGTTGATAGAACATGGCACGTATTAAGCGCGCTGTTGCCGCCAAGAAGAAGCGCCGTACCGTTATGCAC
>DXZV01000226.1 GCA_019419485.1 Collinsella sp. | reverse complement strand
CCAATACCATGCGCCACGCTTGCGCCCAGACCGTCACCGTACGATGCATGGAACATCCGTCGTTTTACCAGCTTGTCGTTACCGACGATGGCACGGGCGGGGTCCAAGCAAGCAGCCGCGGCGCCGCGGAGGGCATGGGGCTCGCCTCCATGCGCGAGCGCATCGAGGCGCTTGGCGGCACCTTCACCGCCGGCCCGCGTGCCAGCGCCGGCGGCTGGCGCGTGTTTGCCACCGTTCCCAAACAGCAAGGAGATGAGAGCCGATGAGGCTCATCGTTGTCGACGACGACCGCTTGGTGGTCGATTCGCTCAAGACTATCCTGGGCGCCCAGCCGCAGATCGAAGTGGTGGGCACCGGTGCCAACGGCAACGATGCGGTTTCGCTCTATGCCGAACACGCGCCCGATATCGCACTGCTCGACATTCAGATGCCGGGGCGTGACGGACTTTCGGCGGCACGCGAGATCCTTGAGCGCGACCCTTCGGCGCGCGTGGTGTTTCTGACGACATTCTCGGATGACGAGTACATTGTGTCGGCGCTCAAACTGGGCGCCCGCGGCTACCTGATCAAGACCGATGTCGCCGCCATTCCTCCGGCATTGACGCAAGTCATGGACGGCAAACGCGTACTCGAGGGCAAGGCAATCGAGGATGTCGACTTTGATGGGGTGGACGTCGAGGCCGGCGCAACCCGCCGGCCCGCGGCCTTTGTCAGCCTGACTGACCGCGAGTTCGAAGTCGCCGAGCTCATCGCCCGCGGCCTCGACAACAAGGAGATTGCTGCCGCCGCCTATATGGGCGAAGGCACCGTACGCAACCACATCAGCTCAATCCTTGCCAAAATGGGCCTGCGCAACCGCACACAGATCGCCATCGCCTACCTGCGAGGGTAATTTCCCAACGGCCGACCGCCCCGGCATAGCAAAATGGCTGCTACCGATTTAATGCCATTTCAAAACTATGTCGGTTTACTACGACGAATCTCCCGCCTTCGACCACGGTAAATTGCGCGTTTGCAAAACCGCAGGTAGAACGCTTGCAGTATTTAGAAAAATGCAGTCATGGTCGGGAATGTCGAATTCTTCGTAGTAAACCGACATAGTTTTGTTCGTGGCGGCCCAACCGCGCGTTTAAGCGCGGGGCCGGCGGGGCATTTTTGCCCCACCGGCCCCTATTCCAGCTCTATTCCAGCGCTACTCCGACTTAGTTTCTACCGTGGGAGTCTTGTTCGCCGCGACTGGAGTGCGGGCGGTGTCCATAGTCAGGCAGTGCTTGGGGCAGCTCTCGATGCACTCGCCGCACACCACGCAGACATACGGGTCAATCGACCAGGTGCCGCCTTTGCGATCGACCGCAAGCGCGCCCGCCGGGCAACGGCGCGCGCACATGCCGCAGCAAATGCACACGTCCATGTCATTGACGATATGCCCGCGCAGGCGCTCGGGCGCCGTCAGCTTCTCCTGCGGATAGCACACCGTGACCGGCTGCTTGACCATAGAACCCAAGGCCGTCTTGGCAAATGTCAGTAAACTCATGCCGCGCCTACCTTTCCGTGCAGCTAATGCAGGGGTCGATGGTCAGGATAATCATAGGAACGTTGGCAAGGAGCACGCCCTGCAGCGCATGTGTCAGGCCCGCCAGGTTTTGCGACGTCGGCGTTCGCACGCGAAAACGGTCCAGATTCTTGGTGCCGTTACCGCGCACATAGTAGTACGCCTCGCCGCGCGGCTGCTCAATCACAACCTCGCCGCGCGCGCCGTCGGCCGGCGTGAGCTTGGTGCGCCCGCCGATACCGTCGTGCGGGATCTTGCCCACAAGCTCCTTGATGATGTCCATGGCCTGCGTGACCTCGGCACAACGCACCTGGCAGCGGGCATAGCAGTCGCCGTCGGTAGCAACGATGGGCTCAAATGCTGCCAGGCCTGCATAGGCACCGTCGCCAAACATGCGCACGTCGTAATCCACGCCCGAGGCGCGACCGAACGGGCCGACCATCGACAGATTCAGCGCGTCCTTCTTGCTGATCACGCCCACGCCATGCAGGCGCTCGCCGCAGCTATTGTCGTCCAAAAACGTATGCACCAGGGCCTCGTAGTCGGGACGCATGGCATCGAGCGTCTGGACAATACCCGCCAGCTCGGAGTCCTCAATGTCGTGCTTAAGGCCGCCGATCTCGTTGATCGACAGAATCACGCGACCACCGCACGTGCTCTCGAAGATCTTGAGAATCCGCTCGCGCAGCGTCCACGAACGATAGAACAGCGCCTCGAAGCCAAAGGCATCGGCGAGCAGGCCCAGCCACAGCAGATGCGAGTGGATGCGCGAAAGCTCGTGCAAAATGGTGCGGATATACTGCGCGCGGCCGGGCACCTCGATGTCGAGCATGCGCTCGCAGGCGCTGGCATAGCCATAGCTGTGGCCCACGGCGCAGATGCCGCAGATGCGCTC
>DXZV01000225.1 GCA_019419485.1 Collinsella sp. | reverse complement strand
AGGGATGGTCCACGGCGTAGTCGTCCAGATGATAAAGTCGACCGGGCCATCGAAGCTCTCGAGGCCGACGGGCTTGGAAGTCATCTCAAAGCGTACGAAGATGGAAGGGCTCGTCTCGTCGGAGTATTCGATCTCGGCCTCGGCCAGCGCGGTATGGCAGTGCTTGCACCAGTGAACCGGCTTGTGGCCGCGATAGATCATGCCCTTGTCGAACATGGCCTTAAAGACCTCGATGTCGGCAGCGTCATGCTGGTGATAGAGCGTCAGGTAGGGGTTATCCCAGTCGCCGAGCACGCCCAGACGACGGAAGCCGGCCTTCTGCAGCTCGATGTTCTCGACAGCGAACTCGTTGCAGAGCTCGCGGATCTTAGCCGTGGAGGTCTGGTTGAACTTCTCGGTGCCGAGCTTCTCCTCGACCTTGTGCTCGATCGGCTGGCCATGGCAGTCCCAACCGGGGACATAAGGGACCTCATAGCCCTGCATCATCCAGTAGCGGTTGATCATGTCCTTGGAGATCTTGTTCATGGCGTGGCCGATGTGGATCGGACCGTTGGCGTACGGAGGGCCGTCGTGCAGCACGAACTTCTTGTGACCCTCGTTCTTCTTCAGAACCTGCTCGTAGACCTTGTTGTCCTGCCAGTCCTTGAGTCGCTTGGGCTCGGACTTGGAAAGACCGGCACGCATGGGAAAACCGGTTTTGGGCAGATTCATCGTCTGCTTGTACTCGTTTGCCACGGTACCCCTTTCATGTCGTGGGCGCGCACGCCCGTTGGGCACCAAAAAAGCGCCCGTCCCTACAAGCTGGGACGAAGCGCCACAAAACGGACTATGTGCCCGCAAAAGCTCTTCGCTTAACCACCCAGCTTAGATGCCCTCGCCCGCGTTATAGCGCGCTCGCATCCGTTACTCGGCTGGCCTGTATCGACGACCATCTCGGCGATGTCTACTAAGACGTGCCTACACGGCGCGTCCGTTGGGACCGCAGCTCCGGGGTGATTTTCATCGGTCGCATGCACGGGTTCTCAGCGCTCCCCGCTCTCTGTAGCATGCGGACGGCCGACTACTCGTCCCCATCAACGCTTATGCGCTGTATGGTAGCACGGTCAACGCCGGCGAAAAACCCTCAACATCGGTTTCATACTTTAGAAACTTCTCGCGGTCGCAAGCACTCACTTGGAGCAAAATACCTGAAAGCACTTTATCTAGCGAAAGAAGGCCGCTATGCGCACGATTGGAATGAGCGACTACACCGTCGGCGAGAACTGCTTTGACGAGCTGCCCGGCGCACTGGACGAGTACGGAGCGACCAAGGTCGCGATTATCGGTGGTAAACGAGCACTGGCAGCGGCGCTTCCCGGTATCGAAGCGGCGCTGGAAGGCACCGACGTCGAGATTCTGGAGACGCGCGTCTACGGCACCAACAGCACGCGCGCCAATATCGCCAAGGTTGTGAACTCCCCTGCCTGCCAAGAAGCCGACGTTCTTATCGCATGCGGCGGCGGCAAGGCGCTCGACACCATCAAGACAGCGGCCATCGAGCTCAAGAAGATCGTCTTTACGGTACCGACGATCTGCTCCAACTGCTCGGCCGCGACCGCCATTGCCGTTGTCTACAACGACGACGGCTCGCTCGAGGGCTATTCGTACCCCAACCGCCCAGCACACATCTTCATCAACCCCAAGATCATTGCCGAGGCTCCGGCGGAGTACTTCTGGGCCGGCGTGGGCGATGCCCTGTCCAAGCAGCCCGAGGTCGAATACGCCACGAGCGCCGGCAACCTGGAGCACACCGCCGGTCTTGGCCTGGCGCTCGCACACACCTGCTCCGAGCCGCTGTTTACCTATGGCGTGCAGGGTCTTGAGGACGTTCGCCAGAACCTGTCGACCGAGGCCGTCAAGCAGATCGCGCTCGATATCGTGGTCAACACGGGCTACGTCTCCAACCTGACCAACCAAAACGATTACTACTACAACTCGAGCGTGGCGCATGCGTTCTACAACGCCACGTGCAGCATTCCGCGCGAGGGCACCTACCTGCACGGCGAGGTCGTGAGCCTGGGCGTGCTCGTGCTTTTTGCCTACACGGGCGACACCGAGAACCTTGAGCGCTACGCCGCCTTTAACAAGCAGATGGGGCTGCCCGTAACGCTTGAGCAGGTCGGGCTTTCCGTGGCCGATATCCCCGCCCTGTGTGAATACGCGCACGCCACCAACGAATGGAAGCAGGGAAACCCCGAGCCCTTCACCGACGAAAAGTTCGCCGCCGCCATCAAGGCCGCCAACGCCTACGGCCACACGCTCTAGGCCCAGCCCAAAACCACCACAAAGGGGACAGGCACCTTTTGTGGTGGTTTTTTATTGCTCCACCATTCAGTTCGTACTCGAACCCGGTTCTTTACGAGAAAGGGTTCGGATACGTTTTTTGTTTATCGGAAATTCTACGGAAGGACTACTCGGAACGGTAAACAGGAACGAACAAAGGCAGGGTATCATCGTGGTG
>DXZV01000224.1 GCA_019419485.1 Collinsella sp. | reverse complement strand
GCCGACCAGGGAAATCGGGGTGACGGTGATGCGCTTGTTGACGATCGGGATGCCGTAGTCGCGTTCGATGGCCTTGCCGGTGGAAACGAGGTCCTTGGCATAGGTGGTGATCTTGCGGTAGATGTTGTCGCAGGTCTTGTCGACATCGTCCGAGGCGCAGTCGAGCAACGAGATGCCCATGGTGATGGTGCGGACGTCGAGCTTCTCCTGCTCGATCATCTGATTGGTCTCGTGGACCTCCATGATGTTCAGCATGGTTTGTTCCTTACAGGATATTTAAAGACTAGTTTGGCGGTCACCCTCATCAGAGGGATAAGGATGGCTCCGTCAGTGGAAAGCCCACCGGGCTTTCCACCTCCTCGCGTGAGGCGGCCTGCTGAGCGGGCCGCCTCAAATACGGTGCATCTTGGTGAAGATTTCCTCACGCTGGCAGCGGATGCGCACGCCGATGTCGTCGCCGAGGTCCTCAAGGTTGCCGACCATCGCGCCGAAGTCCTTGTCCGCGTTGGCGTAGTCGACAATCATCATCATGTTGAAGTAACCGTCGATGATGGTCTGCGAGATGTCGAGCACGTTGACGTTGTGCTGGGACAGGTAGGTGCAGACTCGCGCGATGATGCCGACGGTGTCCTGACCGACGACGGTGATGATTGCCTTGTTCATGGCTCTCCCTGGTCGTATACAAAAAGCGGGTGACTACCCAAGTATAGGGAAGACACCCGCCATTTAGCATTGTGATTTATTATCATGCCTCGCGTGAAGCGGATTTCGCCGCGTACGCGGCAAGCGCGCGCGGTGCGTGGAAGCCTTGCTTTTCGAATTCGTCGGCGATCTTCTGAGCGACTTCCTGGGAACGACCCTTGTCGACCAGAGCGATGATGGAGCCGCCGAAGCCGCCGCCGGTCATACGCGCACCGTAGGCACCGTTCTTGCGGGCCACGTCCACGGCCACGTCGAGCTCGGGCACAGTGACCTCGTAGTCCGCGGCCAGCGAATCATGGGAGGCGTTGAACAGGCGGCCCGCGGCCTCGATGTCGCCGCTGGCGAAGGCGCGCACGAAGGAGCGCACGCGCTCGATCTCGGTGACCACATGGCGCACGCGCTTCTTCATCGTCTCGTCCGGCAGCGCGTCCAGCGTCTCCTTGAGCGCCTGGAACGGGTCGTCGGCCTTGGCGATGCCGTCGGCGGTGACGCGCAGGTTGGCCACGCCGAGGATCTTCGCGGCCTGCTCGCAGGTGGCGCGGCGCTGAGCGTACTGACCATCGTTGAGCTGGTGCGGAGCCTGGGTATCGACCACAAGCAATTCGAGGTTGTACTTGTCGAGATCGAACTCCTGCTGGGAGACGTTCTCCAGCGGGGTGAGCTCCGGGCGGCAGTCGAGCAGCAGCGCGTGGCCTTCGGTGCAACGCATGGAGGCGCTCTGGTCAAGACCACCGGTGGAAGCGCCGGCCATCTCGTTCTCGGACTTGATGGCAGCGTTGATGAGGGTCACGCGGCCGGCGTCGGAATCGCCGTAACCAAGGCCGTACACGTCGTCCAGAGCCAGAGCGGTGGAGCAGGTCATGGCGGCGGAGGAGCTCAGGCCAGAGCCCAGCGGCACGCAGGAGACGAAAGCGGCGTCAAAGCCCTTGACCTTGTCGAAGCCGGCTTCACGCAGCGCCCAGGCCACGCCGGTCGGGTAGGCGGACCAGCCGTCCACGCCACGGGCCTTGAGGCCATCGAGATCAGCTTCGGCAACCTTGTCGGGAGCCACGTCGGAGACGACGCGAACCTTGGTGTCTTCGCGCGGCTTCAGAGCGATGAAGGTGCGGTGCGGCAGAGCAATCGGCAGGCACAGACCGGCGTTGTAATCGGTGTGCTCACCGATCAGGTTCACGCGGCCCGGAGCAGCCCACACGCCCTCGGGCGCAGCGCCGTAGGTGTCGACGAACAGCTTGGTAGCTTGCGAAACGCCTTCCTCATGGGTCAGCGGCTCAATGAATTCAACAGCAGTCATTGATGTTTTCTTTCTATCAGTCGGCGATGTCGATGGAGCCGAGCTCGTGGAAGCGCTTGGCGATGAGTTCCGGCGTGGTGTCGGAGATCCAGGCGGCCATGCCGGATTCGGAGCCGGCGAGGTACTTGATCTTGTTGGCGGCACGGCGGAAGGAGAAGAACTGCAGGTTCAGGCGGTAGTTCTCGCGGCGCTTGTCGTGGATCGGGGCCTGGTGCCAGGCAGCGATGTACGGCAGGTCCATGCCCTTGCCGTCGCCCTTGTCGAAGAAGGCGTTGCCGCGCTTCAGGAGGTGCGAGTACATGGAGGCAAGGTCCCAGCGCTCTTCGTCGTTGAGCTGGTCGAGGGTGAGCACGTCGCGCACCGGGGCCACGTGGACTTCAAGGGGCCAACGGGCGGCGGCCGGCACGTAGGCGACCCAGCTGTGGTTGCGCATCACGATGCGTTCGCCGGCTTCGAGCTCGGCGTTCATGATGTCCTTAAGCAGGTTGCCACCGGTCTTCTCGTGGTAGGCCTCGGTGTGCTGGAGTTCCTTCTCCATCTTCGGGG
>DXZV01000223.1:1790-2572 GCA_019419485.1 Collinsella sp. | reverse complement strand
TGCGCGGTATCACGTCGTTTACGCACGGTCTGCTCGAGCTGCTGTCTGCCGTGGCGAACAATGGGGGAGAGGTCGTCGTGCTGCTTGCCCGCGAGCAGGCGGCGATGCGCGAGGAGCTTGCCACGGCATTTGATGCCCGCGGTGTGCTGTTTGAGGTCGGGCCGCTGGGGGAGGGTGTCGGCGCGTCTGATGCCGCTTGCGGGACCGCCGCTCAGCCTGCCTTTATTGAGGTCGCCGGCCCCCATGCCCGCGCCCATGCTTATGCGGACGCCATCGATAAGTTGGTGAAATCGCACAAGGAGTCCAAGGCCGATAAAACTACTGCAACGCCCGCCGACCCCGTGCGCGTGCTCGTTGTTTCTGCTCGGGCACCCCAGCTGTTCGGTGAGCTCGCCTCTCGTCTGGCGGCTCGTCATATCGCTGCCGAGACGGTTGAGTTCACGGCGTTTTCCCAATCCATTGCGGGCAGGCAGTTTGCGGCGCTTGCCGGCCTGATTGAGCGCATGAAGGCCGCCGATGAGGGTATGGCGTCAAAGACCGAGTGGTGGCCCGCGCCGGAGCTTACCGACTGGATCTACAGTCCGCTTTCGGGCGCTGATGCCGTCAATGCCCGTACCTTCGATAAGAATATGCGTCTCTCGCGCAGCAAGACTATCGCGGGCGTTAAGGGCCTGCTGCAGAGCGTCCAGGGTCAGGTGAGGGGCGCGCGCAAGGCGGCGAGCGACGAGAACTGGTTTAAGAACGTGCCGTGTGTGGTTTCGGACGTGTTCCAGGCGCTGTGG
>DXZV01000223.1:0-1780 GCA_019419485.1 Collinsella sp. | reverse complement strand
AGGCCATGCTTGCCGTTGCCGAGGCGTTGCCCGATCGTTCGCTGGGCAGCTTAGATGGCCAAGCCCGTCGCCAGGCGGAGGTGGCCCTGCTGCGCCACGCCATCGACATCCTTATGAATGGCGCCCGCGCGCTCGACGTGTCGCAGGCCGCGACCGTGCCCGTGCTCGATGGCATTCGCACCAAGGTGGACAAGCGTAGCACCGCCTACGATTACGAGACCTACGAGGTTGACCGTGCGCCACGTGCTCAGGTTCGTTTTGCTTCGCTTGCCGATGCGGCAGCTCTGCGCCCCGGCAGCTACGATGCCGTGCTGTTTGCCGATGTCGATCTGGACAGCTATCCGCTCTCGCACGAGGAGGGGCCGCTGGCCACGCTGACGGCGAGCCTTGGTCGCGAGGGCGTGACGCTTGAGCCCGCGGCCTTGCTGCGCGCGCGCTTTGGCCACGCGATGCAGGCGTCACGCGGCCCGGTTACGCTCGCCCGTGTGACCCACGATCGCCAGGCGCGCGAGTGCTATCCGGCTGCCGTGTGGACCGAGTTGCGGGCGCATGCCGAGGCTGACGGCGCTAAGATCGCTGACGACGCTAAGACCGCTGGTGACGCTAAAGCCGCTGGCGCCGACAAGGCGAAGTGCGTGGGTGAGGGTGATATCGTAAAGGACTTCGATCCCGCGGCAGGCGAAGGTCTCAAGCGCGAGCGCGTGACCTGTGAAGCCCCTCAGCATCTGAGTGCCGAGGCCGTGCCGTATTTGGTCCTGCGTCGTCGCGATGGCGAGGGCGAGGACGCGCCGCTCGTGCCGCGCCTGACGTCCGCCTCGCAGATCGAGGCCTATTCCACCTGCCCGCTGTGCTGGTTCGTCTCGTATCGCGTCAAACCTCAGTCCATCGATGCGGGCTTTGGCAACATGGAGAAGGGCAACTTTGTCCATGACGTGCTGGAGCACTTGCATGCACGTCTTCCGCAGGAGGGCATGGAGCGCGTGACGCCCATGAATCTGCCGCGCGCGAAGGAGCTGCTGCACGAGGTCTTTGCCGAGACCCTGGCCGAGCACGCCGGCAAGCGCGGTACCGAGGGCCCGCTGGTGCCGCTCTCTCCAGTGGAGGAGCGCCAGGCGGCCGAGATCTTGCCGCAACTGGAGGGCGTGCTCGCCTACGAGTCCGAGGCGCTCGCGCCCTTCGCGCCGCGCTACCTGGAGTTTGCGTTCAACGAGCTCCAGGTCGAGTATGCCGGTTGGCCGCTCGGTGGGCGCATCGACCGCGTTGACGTGGATGCCGAGAATCGCGCCGTGGTAATCGACTACAAGCATCGTTCGGGTGTCGAGGAGTTTAAGCTCGCCGACCCCACGGTGCGCGACGAGGAGTCGGGCGAGGCCCCCATCGACGACCCGCGCTGGCTGCCGCCCCATACCCAGACACTCATCTACGCCCAGGCCATGCGTCGGGCGCTGGGCCTAGATACCCGTGCTGCGCTCTATTTTTCGACCAAGGGCGGCAAGCCCGCGCTGCGTGGTGCCGCAAGTGCCGAGTTGCTCGAGGAAGAGCGCGGCGACGGTCGCATCCCGGGCCTCAAGAAGGGCTTTCCGGGCGAGGGCGGCAACATGGACTTCGATGCGCTGCTCGACCGCGTGGAGGCCGGCATTGCCGAGCGCCTGCGCGAGCTCGAGGCGGGCGACGTCGCCGCTGTCGATCCGACGTCGGCGCAGGCCGCGCATGCGCGCTGCTCGTATAACCACGAAGGAACGTTTGTAAGGAGGGACGTGTAGACCATGGATCTTTCGAC
>DXZV01000222.1 GCA_019419485.1 Collinsella sp. | reverse complement strand
CAGGTGCAGAATGCCGCGGCCCGAGACCTCGACGCCGCTCTTGTCCTCGAGCTCCTCGATCTTCATGGTCACGTTGTTCTCGGCCTCGTTGAACAGGCGCTCCTTGAGCTGACGGGCACCCACGATGTCGCCGTCGCGGCCGACGAGCGGGGAGGTCGAAGCCTCAAAGACGATGGACAGGGTCGGCGGGTCGATCTCGATGGGTTCGAGCTCAACGGGGTTCTCGGGATCGGTGTAGACATCGCCGATATCGGTGCGGTCGATGCCCACGACGGCGGCGATATCACCGGCGCCGACTTCCTGGCACTCGGTGCGACCCAGGTAGTCGAAAGTAAAGAGCTGCTTGACGGTAGCGGTAGCGCTGGAACCGTCGTTCTTGACGACCAGGATCTGATCGCCCTGGTGAATGGTGCCGGAGTACACGCGACCGATACCGATGCGGCCAACGAAGTTGGAGTGGTCGATGGTCACACACTGCATGGCCAGCGGGGCGTTCTCGTCAACCTCGGGCGCGGGCATGTCGTCGATGATCATATCGAGCAGCGGATACATGTCCATGTTGCCGTCGTTGGGGTCAAGGCGGGCAAAGCCATTCATGGCGCTGGCGTAGACCACGTGCTCCATGGCAAACTCAAGCTGGTCGTCGGTGGCGCCCAGGTCGGCCATCAGGTCCAGGCAGTCGTTGTAGGCCTTCTCGGGGTTGGCGCCCGGACGGTCGATCTTGTTGATGACGATCATGATCTTGAGGCCGGTGTCGATGGCGTGACGCAGCACGAAGCGGGTCTGGGGCATGGGGCCCTCAAAGGCATCGACCAGCAGCAGGGCGCCGTCGGCCATACGCAGCACGCGCTCGACCTCGCCGCCAAAGTCAGCGTGGCCCGGGGTGTCGATGACGTTGATCTTAACGTCCTTGTACTCGATAGAGATGTTCTTGGCGAGAATCGTAATGCCGCGCTCGCGCTCCTGGTCGTTAGAATCCAGGACGCGGTCCTCGACCTGCTGGTTGGCACGGAAGGCGTCCGTGGCACGCAGGAGCTTGTCGACCATCGTCGTCTTGCCGTGGTCGACGTGAGCGATGATGGCGATGTTCCTCAGATTGTCTACGCGCATGTAGTTCCCCTATCTTCTATCTATATACAACCGGCACGCGTATGCGACCCGCCCAGTAACACAACGCTCGGCGGGAATTTTGAGCCTTTTACCGAAAACTCGTTTATTTTAGCGATTTTAGATAAGAGGGGTTTCCTCGCCTGCAGGTTCAGGGTCGCTCCACATAAAACCATCGCCGGCGCCCACACCTTCGTACAGTACATATGCCGAAAAGCCGCTCTCGAGCGTCGTCTCAAAGAAACTCACAAGCAGGGCGTCATGGTAGCCGCCATCAATTTCGACACAACCGGTGTAGCCGATGGCGTAACGGGCGATGCGACCCAGGCCCTCGTCCTTAAGGCCCATCTTGTGCTCGGAGATAAAGTTGGTGGCAGCCTCGAGGCATGCCTCCTCGCCGTCCTCGTCGAGTGCCGCCAGATAGCGGTTGGACGCGGCGTCTTCGATCGCAACGACAACACCGGGGTTCTCACCAGCGGCCAGGTCGTCTAAAAATGCCCCGATGAGGTCGCACACCATGGCGTCGAGCTCGGCGGAGACGTTTCCGGCGTCCTGCATATCCTGTGCCATTTTTAGACCTTCCCATCGAGTCCGGCGTCGTTACATCTCTTGTGCCTCGGCAGCGATCTCGGCGGCGGCGTCGCGGGCGCGCATCATATCGGCGGCGCGCTTATCGAGTACCTTGATCTGGTTGGTCAGCATCACGGCATCGACCACGCCCCAGATGACCAAGCCCGTCGAAATCGAAAACCCAAGCGCACCAACTGTACCACGAAGGCGCGAGGAGATTGCCGCGACAAGTGCGGAGACGGCAACCATCTTGATAAAGGAGGCACGGCGCTCGCGAAGCGTACGGGCCTGCGTCACATAGGCGATGCGTGCGGCCTCGGATGCCTCCGAGCGCATCTGGGCCTCGCGGGCAATGGCGGCGGCTTCGGCTGAAACGCCGCGACCCATCAGTGCACACTCCGTCTCATGGCTACTCGTCATTTAAAAATCATCGGGCGAGAGCGTATGGACGAACTCGTCGAACTTCTCAAATTCCTGCTCGTCATCGACTTCCTCGGCAACCGGAGAGACGGTCCCCAGGCGGTTCATGATGTCGTCCTCAACAAACATGGGAGCATTGCTGCGCACGGCGAGGGCGATGGCATCGCTCGGACGCGCATCGATCCTATGCTCGTTGCTGTCGGCCAAAACAACGACCGTCGCATAGAACACGGGAGGCTCGGCACGGACAATCTCGATGCGCTCGAGTTTTGCATCCAGGGCATCAAGCGTGTCGAGCAGCAGGTCATGGGCGATCGGGCGCTCGGCACGACCGCTGTCGATACCGCGGCTAATAGCCGCAGCCTCAAACGAACCAGTTTGGATAGAAAGGGAGCGCAGCGGCGCAGGGGAGTCCGATTTGCTGCAGCGCTCGCGAAGTACGATAAGCGATGGCACGGGACCGGCGGCCATGACGATGGTCTCTATGTCGACAC
>DXZV01000221.1 GCA_019419485.1 Collinsella sp. | reverse complement strand
ACACTAAGACAAAATTGTTCGGAAACTATAGGACAGACTGATTCAATTGTTAGACGGATCGGCTAGTCGCGCAGGATGATGTCCATGGCGAGCATCAGGTTGCGCTCGTCGATGGCAAACGGGGCAGCTTCGCGCGTCTTGGGCTTGGCGCAAAACGCGATGCCCGTGCCCGCGGCCTGAATCATGGGGATGTCGTTGGCGCCGTCGCCGATCGCGACGGTATGGGCCATATCGACGCCGCACTCAACTGCCCAGTCCAGCAGCTGGATGAGCTTGGACTCCTTGGTCACAATGCCGGCAGCCAACTTACCGGTGAGCTTGCCGTCCACGACTTCCAGGCGGTTGGCCAGGCAAAAATCGATGCCCGCGGCGGTCACGATTTTGTCGGCGACCTCGTGGAAGCCACCGCTTACCACGCCGACCTTCCAGCCCTTGCTGTGCGCCGATCGCACAAGCTCCAACGCGCCGGGGGTAAACGTCACGCGCGCAAAGGTGCGTTCGAACACGCTCTCATCCAAGCCGGCAAGCAGCCCCACGCGCTCCTCGAGCGCCTGCTTAAAGTCAAGCTCGCCGCGCATGGCGCGTTCGGTGATCTGTGCAACTTGCTCGCCCACGCCGGCCTCCTCGCCCAACAGGTCGATGACCTCCTGGTTGATGAGTGTGGAGTCGATATCCATAACGATGAGGCGTGCGGTCATGACGGGCCTTTCCGAGTGCGGTTGTATTGGGGCACATTGTCGCACGCGGCGCGCCTTGGCGACGGCCAGGCCGCGTCAATTGTTTCGTCTCCGTCAAGTCTTTGAGCAAGAGCTACTTTTTCGCGGCACATCGACGCGGGTGCGATAAGATAGAACGCCATGTCTGGCTGCGCGGTTTACGCAGGCTGGGCAAATCTGTACGACGCCGCCCGGAACGACACGGGGCGGCACAGATCCATAAAGGAGGATCACTGGTATGAGCCAGACCCGTCCCATCGATGAGCATTCCATGCACACCCGTACCTGCGGCGAGCTTCGCTTCGAGAACGTGGGCGAAGAGGTCACCCTCACCGGTTGGGTGAGCCGTCGCCGCGACCACGGCGGCCTTATCTTCTGCGACCTTCGCGACCGTGAGGGCATCACGCAGCTTACCTTCGACCCCGAGCACTCCGACGGCGACGCCTTTAAGATCGCCGAGACCATGCGTCCCGAGTGGCCCATCAAGATTCACGGCGTCGTGCGCGCCCGTGGCGAGGAGACCACCAACACCAAGCTCGCCACCGGCGAGATCGAGGTCCTGACCGACCACGCCGAGGTGCTCAACACGTCCGTCACCCCGCCGTTCCAGATCGAGGACGGCATCGAGACCAGCGAGGACACCCGCCTGCGCTATCGCTATCTGGACCTCCGCCGTCCCGAGATGATGGCCAACCTCAAGCTGCGCTCCGACTTTACCTTTGCCATTCGCGAGGCGCTGCACAACCGTGAGTTCATGGAGGTCGAGACGCCCTCCCTGTTTAAGTCCACGCCCGAGGGCGCCCGCGACTTCATCGTTCCCAGCCGTATTCAGCCGGGCAACTTCTACGCCCTGCCGCAGTCCCCGCAGCTCCTGAAGCAGCTGCTCATGGTCGGTGGCGTTGAGCGCTACTACCAGGTTGCCAAGTGCTTCCGCGACGAGGACCTGCGTGCCGACCGTCAGCCCGAGTTCACCCAGGTCGATATCGAGATGTCCTTCGTGGACCAGAACGATGTCATGAGCGCGCTCGAGGAGGTCCTGGCCGACGCCTTCGGCCGCATGGGCGTCGAGATGCCCACGCCGCTGCGTCGCATGGACTACTGGGAGGCCATGGACACCTATGGCTCCGACAAGCCCGATACCCGCTACGGCATGCACCTGGTCGACCTGACCGACATCTTTGCCAACTCCAAGTTCAAGGTCTTTGCGACTGCCGCAAACGAGGAGGGCTCTGTCGTCAAGGCCATTAACGCCAAGGGCGCCGGTGCCTGGGCACGTGCCAAGATCGACAAGCTCGCCGGCGTGGCCTCCACGTTTGGCGCCAAGGGCCTGGCCTGGATCGCCTTCCGCGAGGACGGCTCCATCAACAGCCCCATCGTCAAGTTCTTCTCGGACGAGGAGATGGCTTCCCTGCGCGAGCGCATGGACGTAGAGCCCGGCGACCTTGTGATGTTCGCCGCCGGCCCGCGCCTGCTCTCTGACGAGATCCTGGGCGGCATGCGTTCCCACATGGCCAACACGCTCGAGATCAAGCGCGAGGGCCACGACTTCCTGTGGGTTGTCAACTTCCCGCTGTTCCACTGGGATGAGGACCGCAAGGCTTACGCTGCCGAGCATCAGCCCTTTACCCTGCCGACCGAGACCGACATCGCCAAGATCGAGGCCGACCCGCTGGCGGCCGGTTCTTGCACCTACGACTTTGTCATGGACGGCTTTGAGGCCGGCGGCGGCGGTATGCGTATCCACAACGCCGAGATGCAGATGTCCATGCTCAAGCTCCTGGGCTTTACCGAGGAGCGCGCCGAGTCTCAGTTTGGCTTCCTCATGGAGGCCCTCAAGTTTGGTGCGCCCCCGATGGGCGGTTTCGCTCTGGGCCTGGAC
>DXZV01000220.1 GCA_019419485.1 Collinsella sp. | reverse complement strand
CACAAGCGCAACGAGGAGCGCAACGAGCGCAAGGACGAGCGCAACAACGACCGTCGCAACCGCCAGCGCGATCGCAAGCAACGCAACAAAGAGCGTAATGCCGCTCCCACCGAGCCTACGCTTTCGCGCGAGGAGCTCGCTGCCATGAAGGTTGCCGAACTTCGCGAGAAGGCCAAGGAGTTCGAGATCGAGACGACCGGCAAGAAGAAGGCCGAGCTCGTCGAGGAAATCTACGTCACCGCTGCGAAGGCCGAGGGCTTCCGCGACATCAAGGGCATTCTGCAGATTCGCCCGGACAGCTCCGGCATCATCCACGCCCATGGCTACATGAAGTCCAACGACGACGCCTTCGTGCCCGCCTACCTCATCCGCTCCGCGCGCCTGCGCACGGGCGACGTCATCGAGGGCTCGCTGCGTCCTTCGCGCGGCGGCGACAAGCGCGCCGGCCTCGCCAAAATCACGACCGTCAACGGTCTGGACCCCGAGCAGATTCGCAACCGTCCCAAGTTCGGCGACCTCACCCCGGTCTATCCCAACGAGCCGCTGCGCATGGAGCACGGCAAGGACTCTATTACCGGTCGCGCCATCGACATCGTGTCACCGATCGGCAAGGGCCAGCGCGGCCTGATCGTGTCCCCGCCCAAGGCCGGCAAGACCACGATCCTCAAGAAGATCTGCCAGTCTATCTCGATTAACAACCCCGAGGTGCACCTCATCTGCCTGCTCGTCGACGAGCGCCCCGAAGAGGTCACCGATATGCAGCGTTCCATCAAGGGTGAGGTTGTGGCGTCGACCTTCGATATGCCTGCCGACAACCACACCCGCGTGGCAGAGCTCGTCATCGAGCGCGCCAAGCGCATCGTAGAGCTGGGTGGCGACGTCGTGGTGGTGCTCGACTCCATCACGCGCCTCGCCCGCGCCTACAACTTGGCGGCGCCTGCCTCGGGCCGCATCCTTTCGGGCGGCGTCGATTCGGCGGCACTGTATCCGCCCAAGCGCTTCCTGGGTGCAGCCCGCAATATCGAGAACGGCGGCTCGCTCACCATCCTGGCCTCTGCCCTCATCGACACCGGTTCCAAGATGGACGAGGTGATTTTCGAGGAGTTCAAGGGCACCGGCAACATGGAGCTTAAGCTCGACCGCGACCTGGCCGACCGCCGCATCTTCCCGGCTATCGACCCCGTTGCCTCCGGTACGCGTAACGAGGACCTGTTGGTCGACGAGCAGATGCGTCCGTTTGTCTTTGGTCTGCGTCGCATTCTTGCCGGCATGAACAATACCGAGCGTGCGGCGGCGTCGTTTATCAAGGGTCTGAAGGGCACCAACACCAACCAGGAGTTCCTGGTGCGTTCGGCCAAAAAACACAGCGACTACGAGCAGACGTTCTAGGTTGTCATCCACGCGCTGCGATAGTCATCAATGCGATAAAGGGTCGGGGCTTTGAGCCTCGGCCCCTTTCCATTGCGCCGCTCCGCGCTTATTTTTGACCGTAAGACCGACGAGCAGCAGGTTTCCCGTTTCAATCCGACATCGTCGCTTGCAATCGGCAGGGTGGTTTCGCATAATAGCTTTTAAGCTTCGCGACGGAAAACGCAGATGAAACGAACCATATACCGTTGCTTTGGGGCATAGCCCCGCTTCATCTTCTCTCGCGCAGCCAACTTAATGATGCGATTTGGGTGCTGGAAGATGGGGAGAGCTCATGGCTTCTTCTGATGCAACACAACGAGCAGTCCTTGCCGGACTTTCGTGCGGGATCGGTCTTGCCGCTCCCGTGGTTATGTATGCCGCGACGCTGCCGTTTTCGTCGGTGAACGAGACGGTCGTGGCGGGTGCGGTTCCCTTCGCCGTGGGCGCGGTGGCGGGCGTGGGTATCTATGCCGCCTCGCTGGGTATCTCCGAGTACCGTGTGCAGCGTGAAGAGCGTCTGTTCCAGCCCGATGCCATGGGCGGTGCCGCCAATCTCAATCAGCATCAAAGCGAGTTCAAGACCGCCTCGATTCCAGCTCAGCAGCAGGATGCGACTCCTTACGCTGCGACTTCTGCTTCTCAGGCTCAGTCGGAGCAGTCTACCTCGGCATTCCTTTCCGGCCTGACTGGTGCGTTCCAGCGCCGTCATGCCGATGATGGTGTCCCTACCATCGCTCGAGCCGCAGATGCCATGGACGAGGCCGAGGCTTGGTCCATGATCGACAGCATGCTCGACGACGATTCGCCGGTGAGCTGCGACCCTGCGCGCTCGCGCGACGTCTATCAAGTCGCCATCGACGAGCTCACCAACGGCGGGCAGACCGGCTCCTTCAATCGCGACGACATCGCCGCCGCGGCACGCGCCGTGTCTGGCTCCCAGGCCGCCCCTGCGGGCAGCACGGCGGCTTTTGTGGCACTCGTTGCCAACGCGGCAGCCAATAACGCCTGCAGCGCCACCTCGGCGGACACGAACGCTTCTGCCGATAATTCGTACGTTGATGAAGCCATGACCGCGGACGAGGAGGCCGTTGCCGCCCGCCGTGCCGCCGAAAGCTCGCTTTGGGGCGCTCCTGCCCAGCAGCAGGCGGCTGAGGCTGCGCCGTACAACGCAAACCTCGCCAGCATGCCTATCATTTTC
>DXZV01000022.1:12814-17350 GCA_019419485.1 Collinsella sp. | reverse complement strand
CCAACACCATGCGCACCCAGATAGCCATCGCCTTAAGCCCACGCACGTCGAGCGCCTCCCGCACCACCGTCATCTCGTCGTCGCGCTCGTCGGTTCCCGTAAACGACCCGTCAAAGAGCTCCACCAGCATGCTATCGGCCCGTATAACAATCCCCGCGATGTCGAGCTCACAGTCGTAGGCCTTGCTCGTTTTGAGCTGCTGTAGAACGCCGCCGTCATCTCCCCGCTCGGTCAGGCAGCGCTTGACCTCGATATGCGCGGACAACATATCGAGTGCGGTATGGGATGTCTCGATTTCTGGCACGGCCAGGTTCGTAGGAAGCCCAAGCCCGTTGTCCCCATAGCAAACAGCCGTCAGTGTCTGGGCCACTCTCCATGAAACAGGGTCTATTTCGCAGGCCGCCCGTTCGCCCCCGCGCTCGATGACCGATGCCATATAGCGAGCGAGCTTTGTATTGGACACGCTGACCGCTGCCAAATACACGCCGAGCGCCTCGGCAGGCGTTGGCTCTGGAGCCGGATCCTCGGCATCGATCGTGCCCAGCGCTGCTCGGCAGATATCGGCCCCGTGCCCCGTCAGAGCCAGATCGACCCCATACTGCCCAGCAAGTTCAAGGACCGCATCACGGTCCAAAAAGGCGTCCGCCAGGCCCATCGCCGCATCGCATCGGCCCGCCTTAAGCAAAATCCGGGCCGCCCTCGGAACAAGTTCGGGGCGAACCTCGGCCACCAACTTACGCAAGCGCAAGCGTCCGTTATCCTCCGTGCCCAGACACGTAAAACTCCGCTCGGCGGGGTCCAAGCCAAAGATCGGGTAGTCGCGTACGAAGTAGGACTGGTCGACCATCGATAGTCTCACCCCGCAAGCCTCGAGTTCTGCGATATTGCCCTCGCCCATCAAAATCATGAGACATGCCACGCAAAACAGCGCATTATTGTCGAGCGAAGCCAGATCGACAAGTGCCGCGCCATATACGTTGACAATCTCGTTTTCGAGCAGACCGGCTACGTCGCCTTGGCCATACAGACCCGTCTGCAATGCCGAAACGAGCTCGGGCACGCCCTGCGTGAGCTGATAAAAGTCGAGCGATGTGCTGATCGAAAACGCCGATGCCCACGCCGAATACTCATAGGCATGCACCTTGAGCATCTGCGCATTGATCTTAACCGAATCGCCCAGCCCATGAATCAGTTGACGATTTGAAGGACGGCAGGAGATAAAGACCCCTACCCCCATAGCGCGCAGGCCGCGAATCCTGTCGATGAGGTCTTCGGTATCGTGCTGATCGAGGTTTGGCACATTATCAATCGCGATAAGGGAGTGCGGTTTGTCTTTGAGTTCTTCGGTAACCACCTCGAGCTGCATAAACACCTCGCGCCCAGTGGCGCGATCGGCCTCGATAATCCGCACGGGGCCTCGCGTCGGGTCGCATTTAACCTCATGGGTGTACTGCAGCAGCACCGAGGTCTTCCCAAACCCGTCGGGCGCATAAAGAACCACGATGCCAGCCTTTCGGCCCTTGGCGATAAGCTCATTCATCAAGCGTTCGCGTCGCACCATATAGCCTCCGCCCAGCGGCATCAGCTCGAGGTCGTCTATACTGTCCAAATCGTTTACCATGCCCGCTCCTCAACTCGACCGTATGGACACTGTAACCGCAAGACCATACAAGCCGCGCTATGAATAGAGCGACCTTGTGTTCTAGGTTGTCTTTTGGTACGCAAGCGGCAAGTTTTTGTACAGCGAGGGCCGATTGTTATTAATCCCCCGACTAATCGGTCTTTAAGCAGGTAAATGAGCTTGTCAGCTTGTCCCATCTAAACGGCAGTGTAACGCAGATGAACAAGGTTCAGCTATGTCATTCAACTCGCCTAGCACCCGCTACCGTCTACGACCTTTTAGTGGCATTTTTGCATAGAATCTGGTATGGAATGAATCAAACTGTTGGGCATCCGGCATTCGTCAAGCTTGCGGCAAGATTTTGGTCAAGTGGGCGGAAAGGGATAGCAAAAAGGCCCCCGCAAAGCGGAGGCCTTAGGCAAGGCTATGTCGAGGTGCAGGATTCGCGCTACTCGCAGAGCGAAAGGGCGGCCTCGTCGGCAACGACAACGCAGTTGGTGTGCAGCTGCAGGATCGAAGCCGGGCACGCGGGCGTAACCGGACCATAGCACATGTCATGCACGGCCTGAGCCTTGGCCTCGCCGTTGGCGACGACCAGGATCATGCGGGCATACATGATGGTCTGGGTACCCATGGTGTAGGCCTGACGGGGAACATCGTCGATGCTGTCGAACAGGCGGCTGTTGGCCTGAATGGTGCTCTCGGTGAGGTCGACACAGTGCGTGCCCTTGGAGAAGTGGTCATCGGGCTCGTTGAAGCCGATGTGGCCGTTGTTGCCAATGCCGAGCAGCTGCAGATCCGGGTAACCGGCGGCGGCGACAATCTTGTCGTACTCGGAGCAGGCAGCGGCGGCATCGGGGTTGGAACCGTCGGGCACATGCGTGTTGTTCAGGTCGATGTTGATGTGATCGAAGAAGTTCTCACGCATGAAGTAGTGATAGCTCTGGGGATCGTCGTGCGAAAGGCCGCGATACTCGTCCAGGTTGTAGGTGCTGACCTCGGCAAAGTCGACGTCGCCCTTCTCGTACCAAGCAGCGAGCTGCTTGTAGGCACCGATCGGGGTGGAGCCGGTGGCAAGGCCCAGCACACAGTCGGGCTTGAGGATAACCTGCGCCGAGATGATATTGGCGGCCTTGCGGCTCATATCCTCGTAGTCTTTAGCTTTAATGATCTTCATTACGCGTCCTTTCTCGTACAAGAGAGGCAAGGCTCCCCTTACAAGCACTTGCCCGCGGCCCGCGTCGGCCGCAACCAACGTGTGCGGCCACCAGGGCGAGGTCGCGTAATGTATGTGTCTCGTGTCTAGCCGCGTCGAGGCCCCTGCCCGTCCACGGTGACCCAAAGCTGTTTAGCCTCGGACGTTTCCCATCTTGCCACGGAGGGCGTCCTCTTTCAAGGGCGCCCTCCGTAAACGTGTTTGAATTGTAGGCTAATGGCCACGTGCACTTGCTAGCGCTCGCGAGCAACGATGAGCTGGTCCATCTCTTCGACATGCACGCCAACGGAGCCCTTGATGCTCGAGAACTCAACGGAGTTGCACACCAAGATGGGAACCGTCACATCGTAGCCCTCGGCAGCAATTGCCTCGCGATCGAACTCAATGAGCACATCGCCCTTATGGACGATGTCACCCACTTGCGCATGTACGGTAAAGTGCTTGCCCTCAAGCCGAACAGTGTCCAAACCAACGTGGATGAGCACGTCCAAGCCATCGACCGTGTTAAGCGCAACAGCGTGTCCCGTGGGAAAAATGGCCTCGACCTTGGCATCAGCCGGTGCAATCACACGCGTGCCGGTAGGCTGAATCGCCACGCCCTGGCCCAAAAGGCCGGTGGCAAATGTCTGGTCGTTTACCTCGGAAAGCGGAATGACGTCGCCCGAGATGGGAGCATCCAGCGTAAGGACTCGACCACGCATACCAAAAGACCTTAGGACTTTAGTGAACATGCTCCCCCTCGGACATACCAATCGACCAAAATAGCCTTAACAGTTTACCACTTGGCACTCGTTTTTGACCATTAGGGAAGTTCGCGCTTGACAACCTCGACGATGTCGTCGACAACGCGCTGGGTCAGCTCGTGCGTCTCGGCCTCGGCCATAACGCGGACCAGCGGCTCGGTACCGCTCGGACGCACCAGAATGCGACCGCGGCCGTCAAGTTCCTTCTCGGCAGCAGCGACGGCATCCCAGATGGGCTGGCAATCGTCCAGACCAGCCTTGTTGTCGGAATGCACGTTGACGAGTACCTGCGGGTACTTCTTCATGATGCCGGCAAGATCGGTGAGGGTACGACCGGTGCGCTTGAGCACGGCCAGCAGCTGCAGAGCCGTCACCAGACCGTCACCGGTGGTGTTGTGCTCCAGGAAGATGATGTGGCCGGACTGCTCGCCGCCGATGACGGCGCCGTCCGCGAGCATACGCTCAAGAACATAGCGGTCGCCCACGGCAGTCTGGACCATCTCAAAGCCCTGCTCCTTCATAGCGATGGAGAAGCCCAGGTTGCACATGACGGTCGAGACGATCTCGGAGTTGGCGAGCTTGCCGCGGGCAGCCAGGTCGGAGCCGCAGATGGCCAGGATGTAGTCACCATCGATCTCGTTGCCCTCGCTGTCCACGAACAGCACGCGATCGGCGTCGCCGTCGTGGGCCAGGCCGATATCGGCGTGGGTGCGCAGCACGAGCTCGCGCAGAGGCTCGAGGTGCGTAGAGCCGCACTCGACATTGATGTCGGTGCCGCAGTAATCGGTGTTGATGGCATGGACCGTGGCACCCAGGCGCTGCAGCGCGGCGGGCGTAGTCTGGCAGGAAGCACCGTGACCGCAGTCGACGGCAACGACCAGGCCATCGAGCCTCAGGCCATCAAGCGTATCGATGGCGTGGTCGACGTATGCCTTGCGGGCGTCTTTCATCTTGAT
>DXZV01000022.1:6298-12804 GCA_019419485.1 Collinsella sp. | reverse complement strand
GCCGATATCGGCCTGGCCCACGACGGCACCGGTCGGCAGCGTGTCGGCAGCCATGGCTTCCTCGGACATGACCCAGGCGCTGATTTCCTCCTCGACCGCGTCGGGAAGCTTCATACCCTTGCGGCTAAAGAACTTGATGCCGTTGAACTCCGGCGGATTGTGCGAAGCAGAGATGACGATACCGCCGTCGAGCTCGTTCTGGACGGTGAGCAGCGCCACGGCAGGCGTGGGGATGACGCCGCAGCAGTGCGGACGGCCGCCCTCGGCCATGATGCCGGCGGTCAGAGCGCTCTCGAGCATGGTACCCGAAAGACGCGTGTCGCGGCCGACGCAGATATCCGGGCCAAGGAACTTGGTCGCCGCGCGGCCCAGGCGAAACGCGAGGTCGCACGAGAGGTCGGCATTGGCGACGCCACGGACGCCGTCGGTACCGAAGATGTTCTGGGGCATAGGATCGCTCCTTCCCTAGCAGGCGATATGCAACCGCCCACCCTAGTCGAAAAAGAAAAGCGGGACCCGCCGAGGAATCGGCAGGCCCCGCTTGTACATTGTATCTCGTAAGGAGATAAAACCTTAGCGCTTGGAGAACTGGGGAGCGCGGCGGGCCTTCTTGAGGCCGTACTTCTTGCGCTCGACCACGCGAGCATCGCGCGTAAGGAAACCGGCCTTCTTGAGGTCAGCACGGTAGTCGCCAGCGTTCAGAAGAGCGCGAGCGATGCCCAGGCGCAGAGCGCCGGACTGACCGGAGATGCCGCCGCCATCGCACAGAGCGATAACGTCGAACTGACCGGCGGTGTCGGTCACCTTGAAGGGAGCAAGGGCGTTCTCAACGAGCTGATGACGGCCGAAATACTGCTCGGCGTCACGCTTGTTGATGGTCACCTTGCCGGTGCCGGGGACGAGACGGACGCGGGCGACGGCGTTCTTACGACGGCCGGTACCCTGGTAGACAACGGTGTTCTCAGCCATCTTTAAGCCTCCAGCTCAATCTTCGTGGGGTTCTGGGCAGCGTGCGGATGCTCGGCACCAGCGTAGACCTTAAGCTTGGTCATCTGGGCACGGCCGAGGGTGGTCTTGGGCAGCATACCGCGAACGGCGCGCTCGATGACCTTCTCCGGGTGCTTCTCCATAGCCTGGCGGAAGCTCTCAGCCTTGAGGCCGCCGTTGTAGCCGCTGTGGCGATAATAGGTCTTCGTGTCGGCCTTGTTACCGGTAAGCTGGACCTTATCGGCGTTGATGACGACAACGAAGTCGCCGCAGTCGCTGTTGGGCGTGAACTGGGGCTTGTTCTTACCGCGCAGGATCATTGCGATCTGGGTGGCAAGACGGCCCAGGACAGCACCATCGGCGTCGACGAGAACCCAGTTGCGCTGGACCTCGCCCTGCTTGGCGTAGTGAGTCGATTTCGAAATCACTTAGACTCCTCCATGTACAGTACGTGTTGTTACAGAGATTCACGGGGCTCTGCAAGTAACCCGTCCATATTACCCCGCTCGCCGTACGAGTCAACAGGTATTTTGGCTCCGACCAGAGTTTCTGCACATGTCATCCACGAGCCGTGACGTTGCAGCGCTAGCGCTCAACGAACTCTTGGATTTCCGCGAGCAGGCGCTTTGCCTCCTGACGGCCCTGGATATACAGGTCCAAAAGCTTTGCCGGATCGTGCTCGACATGGCCGACCTCGACCGGCTTTTGCGGAGCAACGACCAACGCACGGCCCTCGCGCTCATACTTCCACAGGTGCATGCGCTGGATGTTATAGCGCTCGTGGCGCGTCTCGATAGCCTCGAGCAGGTAGGGGTAGTCGGCATAGCGGGCGCGTGCGGCGGGCATAAACTCGTAGGGCTTTTTCTCGTACGAGCGGTCCTGCGTGACAATGACGACCGCACGATCGAAGCCCGCCTCCTCCAGCACGTGCTCGATGGGGACCGAATCGGCTACGCCGCCGTCGACGTATTTGTGTCCGTCGATCTCGACCGGCGGCGTCACCAGCGGCAGCGAGGTCGAGGCGCGCACGGCGTCGAGATCGAGCACGGCGCTTTTGACCGGGAGGTACGTGGCGGTTCCAAAGAGCATGTCCGTCGCGACGGCGTACATCTCGATGGGGCTCGCGTCGAACGCCTCGTTGTCAAAGGGATCCAGGCGGTCCTGGATATCGTTGAAGATAAAGTCGTAACCCACGATGGAGCCCGTGGATGCGAAGGATGCGGCACCCATGTAGCGGCTGTCATTGCAGAAGGTCAGGTTGATGCGATTGACGCGACCGATCTGGTGCGACTTGTAGTTGACGCCGTTGAGCGCACCGGCCGAAACGCCGTACACCGCCGGAATTTCGACACCGGCCTCCATGAGAACGTCGAGCACGCCGGCGGTAAACTGCCCACGAAAACTGCCACCCTCCAAGACGAGCGCGACCTTGCCGGCGTTCTTTGCCTTATCTTCTGCAGTCATATTGACCTCCTGCGATTGAGTTTTGGCCTTCTTCTACCCAGTTTTGGGATGGAGGGCGCGCAGGTTTTTCGAGGCGGCAGGTGAAGCGGAAAGTGTGTCCCGGTCTGAACGCGGATTCCGGGATGCGCTTTCCGTTTGGACCGCCGTTGGGAAAGCGCGACCCGTTCTGAGCGCGGATTCCGGGTTGCAGTTTCCGCTTGAGGCGCCATCCGGAAAATGAATCCCATTCCGAGCGTCGATTCCGGGATGCGGTTTCCGCTTGAAACGTCATCCGGAAACCGCATCCCAGTCTGAACCGGAATTCTGGGATGGATTTTCCACCTGGGGCGACGTTGATGCGGGGCATGGCAGGCTGCAGTCCGATCGGCATCGCATCTGCATAGGGTTGAAGCTTTGCGCGGAGAATCCGCGTATTTGCTTCGCAAATACGCACCGGCTTCGGCCGCCTGTCGGCGTCCTCGCCCGCGGGCTAAAAACGCTTACGCGTTTTCCTAACGCCCGCGCCCTGCATAGAGTTCGATTCTCCGCGGTATCTGCAAGTAATAAAAAGACAGGTAGAGACACTTCTCTACCTGCCTGTTACGTATGGTGGAGGCGCGGAGAATCGAACTCCGGTCCACGAAAGCCCCCTGATTGGCATCTCCAAGCTCAGTCGCTGGTTTAGTCTCAGACGCTTTGCGCGCAGCGACACGCTCGCGGCGTCCTAACCGGTTCGGTCTTAGCCTGCGCCATACCGATTACGTGCGCAGGAGCATTCCCCTAAAATGACGTCGCGCCGGTGTCGGGGAAATCACCGGGTTGACGCGCCGCTATAAATTAAGCAGCGAGAGCCATAGGCTCAAAAGAAGAGTTGTTGTCAATTCAATTTGACGGTACCCCTGTTTTACGAGGCGAGGAGACCTCGGCTTGCTTCCTCTCTCAGAGCTATCGTGTCGAAACCAGTCGCCCCCGAATGTTGGGAAAGTCTGGATGGTATCGGGCCTGCAAACACCCGATAACCGTCGACTTTTCAAGGAACATACGGGGCGAGCCCCGCTTGTGGAGTGTTATCTTACCACGTTCTGAAAGCGGACAGCTGTTCTATGCACGAGCTGTGAAGACCCCAATGTGCGCCGCACTTCGCACTTTTGTTACCGATCGCGTCACGTATATTTTCGCCAAGCAAAATTGACCCGTCGAAAGGACCGTTATGGATACCAAGCAGCAACTCGTCAATGCCCTCGCAGGCCTGGGCTCAACCATTACCGAAGCTATGGATGTCATCGAGGGCTTTGTCCCCTGCGGACATCCCGCCCTCACGATATCGAACGCACTCGTCGCGCTGGACGTTGACGATGATGCAACTCTCGCCCAGCAGCTTGAGACCGTCGAGGGCTTTATCGACCACGTGAGTGAGAACCGCGGCGTGGCCGCCTACCACGGTATCGAGGTCGAGCTCGCGGGTCCCAAGGCCGATCTGTTCGCAGCAATCCGCGAGGTAGGCGCCCTTATGCAGACCGCAGGCGTCAAGAACACCCAGGTCAACGAGTGGGTCTACCGCAGTCTGGCAGCACTCGACAGCTCCAACGAAAAGGCAGCCGAGCAGCTCGCAGAAAGTCCCACCATCAAGGCCGAGCTTTTGTAAATAGCAGACGCGGGCCCCTTGGCGCATCGTCGTCCAAGGGGCCCGCGAACAGCTCGCGTCAACCGATAGCCGTGCCGCCGCGTTTGGCCAAAGCAAGAATCGGCATCATTTGACGAGGTGTCTTTGCTGCAAGATTGGCATGTTCGAGCAGTTTTCGATCGTTGGTCACCAAGTAATCAACCTGGGCGCGTTTGCATGCGGCGAGTACCAAGTTGTCCTCGTAATCGCGATGGAGCGCTAAGTATTTGTCGGCCAGCCAAAGGTCCGACGCATCTGCACCCACGGCCGTGGCGTTTTCGGTCATGTTCCGAACAAACGCCAACGCCGCATCGCCAATTGCACGGGCAGATGCCTCGTCGAGCGCTCCCCCGCTGGCAAGAACGCTACGCTTCAGTTCGTGCTGGACAACGTACAGCACGTCCTTGGCGATATGCACCGGAAAGAACAGCAACGCCCCCATCTCCGTCGCCTGCCCAATAAACGCACGCGCGGCAATCGACTCGGCATGGTCGACGCAAAACGAATCAACCCATACGTTGGCGTCCACCATGATCTTGAGAGGCGCCCCACTCACAGGATCATCCCCTTTTGGCGATAATGCTCATCCATGGCGTCGGAATAGATTGCGTCCCAATCGCGATCGTCGGATACGGGCGACGTAGCGATGCCCAAATCTGCATAAAGCCGGTCTGCCGCTGCCCACGATGCGGCGAACGGTGTATCGGGCGCGACGGTCTGCCGCCGGCCGTCGACGGCCGCAAGCACTTCCTCGCACTGCCCGCCACCCTGCGCGACCTTGGCCACCACCTTTTTGATGAGCTCGGGCAGTGACCCGCCCGAAAGCCGCAGCGCCTCCTCGGCACGGTTCTTGACCTGGCGATCTACGCGAACGTTCACCTGCGCCATGCCACTAACAGCACCCACGTCGATCCCGCTCCCTTCAATTGCTAGCCATGCTAGCACCACTATATAAAGAAGCTAGCACATGGTCAAATGCAAAAGACCTGCGCTCGGACGACACCAATGCCGTCTGGGCGCAGGCCAAATAACGTGGGCGAACACATCTGCTAACGCAGGTAAGCCTTCGCGTTGCTCAGACTGTAGGCAATCGTCGAGCCGTTGTGCAGCAGTGACGACGTCTGCGGAGTGATCATGCCGGTAATGCCCAGCGCCAGGAGCGCCGAGTTGGTAAGCATCACCTTAGAGTAGGAGCTCGTCAGACGATCAATGAGGCCCTGGCTCATGCGGCGCAAACGCACGATCGCGGCCAGATCCGTGTCGGTCAGGATGATATCGGCGACCTCCTTGGCGATGTCGCTTCCGCCACCCATTGCCAGCCCCACGTCGGCCAAACCGAGTGCCGGCGAATCGTTGACGCCGTCGCCCACCATGGCAACGTGGCGCCCCTCACTCTTAATGCGCTCCACATAGGCGTACTTGTCCTCGGGCAGCAGCTCGGCCTTAAACTCGTCGACACCCGCCTCGCGCGCAATGCGCTCGGCCGTGCGCTCCGAATCGCCCGTGAGCATAACGACATGCTTGACGCCCAGCGCATGTAGGTCGGCGATGGCCTCACGGACGCCGGGCTTGAGCGGATCCTCGATGCCGAGCACGCCGACGACCTTGCCGTCGACCGCCAGATACAGCGGCGACAGGCCTTGCATCTGGAGCTCGATTTGCTCCTTGATGTCGGACTCGAGCTGCGCACCCTCGTCCTCAAATATAAAGTGCGCCGAACCGATAATGGCGCGACGCCCCTCAATGGACGAGGCAATACCGTGCGCCACGATGTACTCGACGGCGGCGTGGCGCTCACGGTGCTCGAGTCCGCGCTCGCAAGCGGCGTTAACGACGGCGCGCGCCACCGGATGCGGAAAATGCTCCTCCAGACAGGCGGCAAAACGCAGTACCTCGTCCTCGCTCCAGCCGTCGGTCGTCAGCACGCAAGCCAGGCGCGGCTGCGCCTCGGTGAGCGTGCCAGTCTTATCAAACACAATGGTGTCGGCCTTGGCAAACGACTCAAAGTACTTTGCGCCCTTGACCATGACGCCCATCTTGGCAGCATCGCTCATAGCGGTCATGACGGCGACGGAACCCGTGAGCTTGAGTGCGCACGAGTAGTCGACCATCAGCGCCGCCGAGGTCTTGATAAGGCTGCGCGTGGTGAGCGCAACCAGGCCCGCGAGCAGGAAGTTCCACGGGACGATCTTGTTGGCGAGGTCCTCCATATGCGACTGGCCCTCGGACTTGAGCGAGTCGGCCGTCTGCACGAGCGAGACGATCGAGCGCAGTTTGGTCTGCGCCGTGTTGGCGCGCACGCGCACCAAGATGCTGCCGTCTTCCACGACGGTACCGGCGAACACGTCGTCGCCCACGCTGCGCTCAACGGCCAGCGGCTCGCCGGTCAGGGTCGCCTGGTTGACCATAGCGC
>DXZV01000022.1:0-6288 GCA_019419485.1 Collinsella sp. | reverse complement strand
CCATAGCGCTCCCCTGCTCGACGACACCGTCGATGCAAATGGACATGCCAGTGCGCACGGCCACCAAGTCGCCGGGCTCAAGCTCGGTGGCGGCAACGCTTACCTCGGTATCGCCGACGACCTTTTGCGCCTTGTCGGGTACATCGAGCAGCGAGTTGATGAGCTCGTTTTCGCTCATGGCGCGGGTGTAGTCCTCGAGCAGCTCGCCCACGTTGAGCAGGAACATTGTCTGGCCCGCGGTGTCGACATCACGCTTGACGAACGAAATGCCGATGGCCGAAGCGTCGAGCACGGGAACGGTCAGGCGCGGCTGCGCCAGCTCATGAAGGGCAGCGCGCAAAAATGCCATGTAACCGGCCACGACAAACACCGCACGCAGGGGCGTGGGCAAAAACCATCGGCGCGCATAGTGGGCGCCGACAAGCGTGGCAAGATCCATAACGAGCTTGTGCTTGCGCGGCTCAAGCTGCATCACGTAACCCGTCTTTGCGTCGGCAATGGCCTGAGCGTCGAGCGCACCGACGGCGGCCAGCACGGCATCGCGACACGGCTCGTCATATTCGAGCGCTAACTGGCCAATACGGCCATAGACGCGTACCTTGTGCACGCCGTCGATATCGCCGCTGAGCTTAAGAAGTGCATCGAGATCGCTCTCTGGCACAGGACCCGCCAATTGAAGACGGGTCCTGCCGGGGATCTCGCTGATAATCGAGAATCTCATAGTTTGTGCCTGGGAGCGTTACTCTGCTGCCTCGTCAGCAGCGGCCTCGCTCTGGGTGATGTAGGCCGCCTCGGCAACCATGTCGTCGACATTAGCCTTGGCCTGCTCGACCATGTCCTGGTAGCCGTTCTTGATGCGCATGCCGCACGCGATACCCTGCACGCAGGCGTTCTTTACCGGAGCGCTGGTGAGCAGCTTGATGCCAGCCGTACCAAGCAGAAAACCGCCACCAACAAGCAGGGTGTTGAACGTGGACTTCTTCATGATGTCTCTCCCTTTTGCCGCATTGGACGCGGCATGGTGCCTCAGCACCCGAGTAAACAAGTTTGCTCGAGCACGCTTTTGAAATATCTCAATTTTATCTAACTATCTAGGTCAGCCATGGCTAACCTTTTGAAAATTAACGATGCGGAGTAACCGATTGTCAATGTGACAAAGGGACTGTCCCTTTGCCCCTTCTTACAACTGCCAGGTAGCTGCTTCCTTTTGCAGCGCCACCATGCGGGCGAATTCTCCACCTGCCGCCTTGAGCTGCGCCGGAGTGCCCTGCTCGGCAACCACACCATCCATGAGTACAACGATTTTGTCGGCATTTTCCACCGTACGCATACGGTGGGCAATAACGATAACCGTCTTACCTGCAAGCAGACGGGAGAGCGCCTGCTGAACCACGGTCTCGTTCTCCACATCCAAGCTCGCCGTCGCCTCGTCCAACAGCACGATCGGCGCATCTTTGAGCAGCGCACGGGCGATGGAGATGCGCTGGCGCTCGCCGCCGGACAGCTTGGAGCCGTTCTCGCCGATCATGGTGTTGTAGCCCTGCGGCATGCGGCTCACAAACTCGTCGCAGTTGGCGGCACGCGCAGCCGCAAGCACTTGCTCATCGGTGGCGCCACGACGCCCGAGGCGGATGTTTCCCATCACCGTGTCGTCAAAGAGCAGCACGTCTTGGAACACAATGGCGTAGTCGCGCAGCAACACCTCGGGATCCACGCTCGCAACATCCACGCCGCCCACGGTGACCGTGCCTTCGGTGGCGTCCCAAAAGCGCGCGGCCAGGCGGCTCACCGTGGACTTACCGGAGCCCGAAGGACCGACCAGTGCCGTGACCTCGCCTTCCTTGGCGGTAAAGCTCACATCGGTAAGAACTTTCTCGCCGGCGCGGCCGTCCTCGCCCGCACCATAGCCAAATGCCACATGATCGAACACCACATCGTGGCCTACGGGCTCAAACTGCTCGCTGCCCCGCGCCACGGGCTCTTCCATGATGGAACGCATGCGCTTGGCCGACGACTCGGCGGCAAACAGCTCGGACATCAGCATCAGCGCCTGATCAAAGGGCGCATAGATGCGGCTCACCATAAGCAGGAAGGCAAACATCATCAAAAAGTCGACCTGGCCGGAGGCGACCATCGCAGCGCCCGTGACCAACGTGGTGGCAATCCCCAGGCGCAGGATGGCAAAGGCGGAGTTGACCAAAAGCCCATTGGCGAGCTCGCCCTTGGTGGTCTCGCGCTCCTCGGCATCGATCACGGCGTTGAGCCCCTCAAGATAATGAGCCTCCTGGTTGGTGGCGCGGATCTCGCGCACGCAGTCAAGCGTCTCCTGGATCGCCTCGGTAACCTTGACCTTCTCGGCGCGCACATGGTCGAACACCGGGGTCATGGGGCCGCGTGTCAGATACAGCACGGCAAAGGCCACGGGCACGCTCCAAAACGCCGCGATCGCCAGCTGCCAGCAAAAGAACAGCGACGCCACGAACACAATGGCGCTTGCGATGATGGCACCCCAAAGCTCTCCCAGCACGTGGCTGTAGGCGTGCTCCATGGCCTGGACGTCGCCCATAATGGTCTCGGTTAAATCGGCTAGATCACGACGGCCAAAAAACGACAGCGGCAGCTTGCGCAAGCGCTCGGCGATCTCCATACGCTGCTTGCCGCACTCCTCGTAAAAGATGCAGTAGGTGTAGTAATACTGCTGCCAGTTAGAGGCAAAGAGCAACACGAAAAAGACCAGGAGGCCGCCCACAATCGGCAGGGCATCCGGCAGGTCGGCACCGGTGGCGAGATGTTCGACAAAACCGGCCATGACCAGGAACAATAAGCCCATGCCGGCCATGGTAATGAGATTAGTGAGCGCGGTCCAGAAAATGCCGCGTTTTACGCCGGCGACGCCTTTATCGGATAGGAAATACTTCTTTTGGAATGAGGCGAACATTTAGGCCTCGCCTCCCTTCGTGACGGCGGCATCCGCGGCAGCGGTGATCTTCCAGCTCGCGGCCTGTTCGTATTCGGCCCACATCTTGGCATACAGACCCTCTTGGGACAGCAACTCGGCATGGGTGCCAGTCTCCTGCACGCTACCTTGGTTGAGCACCACGATCTTGTCGGCCCCCACCACGGTCGAAAGCCGGTGCGCGATCATAATGACTGTGCGACCCGCCGCCAGTTTGCTAAAGGCACGCTGGATGAGCGCCTCGTTCTCGGGGTCGGCAAACGCTGTGGCCTCATCGAGCACCACGATGGGCGCGTCCTTAAGGATTGCGCGGGCGAGTGCCACGCGCTGGACCTCGCCGCCCGAAAGGTACGCCCCGCCGGCGCCGAGCATGGTGTCGATGCCCTGCGGGAGCTTGGCCACGATATCGTCGCACTGGGCCGCGGAGAGGGCCGCGCGCACTTCGTCGTCAGTAGCTGTAGGCTTGGAGGCACGCACGTTATCGGCAAGTGTTTGCCGGAACAGCTGGTTGGTCTGAAACACAAAGGCGACCTGGTCCATAAGCTCGTGCGGATCCATGTCGCGAACGTCTACACCGCCTACGAGCACACGACCTGCGGAAACATCCCAAAAACGCGGGATCAGACTGGCACAGGTTGACTTACCGCCGCCAGAGGGACCCACCAACGCGAGGGTGCTACCTGCAGAAACGCTAAAGCTCACATGGTTGACGGCAGGTGCCTCGGCACCCTCGTAGGTAAAGCTCACGTCCTCAAATCGCACGTCGCCGCCGGCGGGGTGCTTGGGCTGGGCAGGCACGGAGAGCTGCTTGGAATCCATGACGCTTCGAATGCGAGCCAGCGAATCGGCACTCATCTGAGAGGCCTCGCCCACAAACATGAGCTTGGTCATGGCCGTCGGCACCACGGCCGAAAATATCGCGTAAAACGTGAAGTTGGCCATAAAATGCGCGAAGTCCGTCTCGCCCGGCGCCAACAGCAACGCCACGGGCAACAGGAATGTCACAAGACCATTGAGCGCGGTAAGGTTGAGCACCTGCGGGCCTCGGCAGAACGTGCCCGCATAGTTTTGCGCCATGTCGGCGTATTCGGCGATCGCGTCGTGGAACGCCTTAAAGGAGTAGACCGTCTGCTGGAACACCTTGACCACGGGGATGCCGCGCACGTATTCGGTGCCGGTCTTGTTCATCTTGACCAGCGCGCCCATGTAGGCCTTCATAAACTCGGCGCCCTTGCCGCTCATCATGGTGGCCATGGCGCAAAACGAAACGGCCACCGAAATGAGGCATGCCGCGCCCAAGCGCCAATCGAGGGCGAAAAGCAGCACGAGCAAGCCCACGACCATGGCGGCGGCGCCTGCGATATCGGGCAGCATGTGTGCGAGCAAAGTCTCTGTGGAAGCGGCGCATCCGTCTACGATACGGCGCAGCTCACCGGTGGCGTGTGTGTTAAAGTAGCCAAGCGGCAGCTTAAGCAGGTGCTCGCTCGTAGTCTTGCGAATATTGGACGCGCAGCGAAACGCAGACAGGTGCGTGCACATGAGCCCCACGAAATAGACCACGATGCTTGCCAGCGCAAACCCCACGGCCCACCAGCCATACGTCGCGATGCCGCAGGCTTCGCTCCAGTTAGGTGCCACGGCGATCAGATCGCGCGCGACAAGCCAAATGCACACGTACGGGCCAAAGCTCAGCAGCTGCGAGAGCGCCGAGAGGGCCATGCCCAAATATGTTAGGAATTTACGGTCGCCGGCATATGCAAGCAGCTCGCCGATACCGCCGCCTTCCTTTTTTGATCCCTTTGCCATGAGATTCCTTTCTAACGGCTTGAGAGTTAACCGTAATGAACTTATCATTGATGTGTTAGCCATGGCTCACAATCGAGCCAGGCGTGGACGTTTCTGCAAAGGAAAGGGACGCTTTTGCAAATACGGCGGGCAGCGACCGACATAACCGAGCTCTATGCACCGCAGTTTGAGCAGTTTGGCCTGGAGCTTACCGGCAAGGGCGCCGTCTTTACCGGCGAGGTGGCAAACGATCGGGCGCACGGACGCGCATGGATCATGCCCCTCTCCCCTGCCTGCATCGTCATGGAGCATTACATTACCCCGACGCACGATATGTACCTGGCCGAATACACACCCGAACCGTACGCGTGCGTGAGCGAGGTCAGCGCGCCCACGCTCATGTGCATGCCCGAAGCCGGCATAACGCCTGCGAACCTTAAACCCCTGCATGGACCGTGGCCGAACAGCGCGGTGTGCAGCTTTATCCAAGATAGCTGCGGCGAGGAGCTAAGTCCGCTGTTTGCAGGGCAGCTTTATCACTCGCGCTCGGTGCTCTTTTTGCCCGGGTATTTTGACGAGCTGGAGCATCGGTATCCCACTGAGTTCGTAGGAGTCTTTGAAGCGTTTGCCGAGTCGTGGCACGAGGAGGCGACGTCTGCCATCTGCCACACGCTGCGCCGGATTAACGAGGACCGCGCCCGCACCGTAGGCGGACACGTCTATATGCAAGGCATCGTGGAGACCATGGTCGCGGAGCTCGCCTGTTCGCGCGCGGCCCACAAGCAGGCGCAGCAGGCGGCAGACACACGCGCCAGCGTGACCATTGCCGAGGAAGCGACGAGCCTTGTAGAACACTCGCTCGACAAGGGCAAACATGTGGGTATCAACGAGGTGGCCGAGAGGCTCTACACGAGCCGCTCCAAGCTATGCGCCACCTTTAAGGCCCAAACTGGCGAGTCCCTGGGCGCCTACATCCGCAGACGCCGTATGGAGCGAGCACAGGACCTTTTGGCCGACAGCTCGCTCACGATAGCGCAGGTCGCAGAGCGTCTAGGCTACCCTCAGCAGGCCGCCTTCGCCCAAGCCTTCAAGCAACACACCGGCACCACCCCCACCGCCTGGCGTTCCCAACATATATAAAGAATGAGGGCGCCATCGGCGCCCTCATTCACCAAATTCAATCCAGCCCACCTGACCCGAAAGGCCGAGTCGCCACGAAACCCGGGGGCCCGGCAGGGCGGGTGCTTCCTCAAAATGAGTTCCCTCCAAAACAATGGGCGCGCCAACGGCGCGCCCATTCACTCTATTCCATTCAGCCCCGCCTGACCCGAACGGCCGAGTCGTCACGGAACCGAGGGGCCGGGCGCAGGGCCTTGCCTCTCAATGAGTTCCGCACGAACAGGAGGCGCCAGTGGCGCCTCCGTCGTGAGTCAGGACTGTTCGAAATTGAGAGGCAAGGCCCTGCGCCCGGCCCCTCGGTTCCCGTTTACGAGAGCGACGTTCTCAGCAACTCGTTGAAGAGTTTCGGGTTGCCCTTGCCGCGGCTC
>DXZV01000219.1 GCA_019419485.1 Collinsella sp. | reverse complement strand
TTTTGGTAGGTTTAGCTTAGCAGCATGCGGTCGTTGGCGAGCTCGCCGCCTGAGACCTCCTCGAACTTCTGCAGCAGGTCGGCCACGGTGAGCGACTTCTTCTCGTCGCCGGCCACGTCGTAGATCACATGGCCCTCGTGCATCATGATCAGACGGTTGCCCAGACGGATGGCGTCGTTCATGTTGTGCGTGACCATGAGCGTGGTCAGGTGGTTCTCGTCGACGATCTCCTCGGTCAGGTTGATCACCTTAGAAGCTGTCTTGGGGTCGAGTGCCGCGGTGTGCTCGTCGAGCAGCATCAGGCGTGGCTTGGTGAGCGTGGCCATCAGCAGGGTGAGTGCCTGGCGCTGGCCGCCTGAGAGCAGGCCGACCTTGGCGTTGAGGCGTGTGTCCAGACCGAGGTCCAGGCGTTTGAGCAGCTCAACATACTCGTCCTTCTCGGCCTTGGTGACGCCCCACGAAAGACCGCGACGCTGGCCGCGGCGCTTGGCTAAGGCCAAGTTCTCGGCAATTTGCATGTCGGCTGCGGTGCCGCGCATGGGGTCCTGGAACACACGGCCCAGGTACTTGGCGCGCTGCGACTCGCTCAGACGCGAGATGTCGGTGCCGTCGAGCTCGATGACACCAGAATCGAGCGGATACACGCCGGCGATCATGTTGAGCAGCGTGGACTTGCCGGCGCCGTTGCCGCCAATCACGGTTACAAAGTCGCCGTCGTTAAGGGTGAGGTCGACGCCGGTGAGTGCGCGCTTCTCGGTGACGGTGCCCTTGTTAAAGGTCTTTTTGACGTGCGAGAGCTTAAGCATTTGCCTCATCTCCCTTCGTGTAGGAGCTGCGGAGCTTATAGCGCTCCCAAACCACGGGCACGCACAGGGCCACGGCGACGATCACGGCGGAGAGCAGCTTCATGTCGTTGGCGTCCATGCCCAGCTGCAGCACGATGGCGCGGATAAGGAAGTACACCACGGAGCCAAAGACGGCGGAGGCAAGACGGACGCTAAACTGCGTGAGGCCGCCGGGCAGCAGGCGACCGAGCACCTCGCCGATGACGATGGCGGCAAGACCGATAACGATGGCGCCGGTGCCCATGCCAATGTCGGCATACTTCTGGCTCTGGCAGATGAGCGCACCCGAAAGGCCAATGAGGGCGTTGGAGAGCACGAGGGCGATCATTTTGGTGGTGTTGGTGTTAACGCCCAGGGCGCGGATCATGTACTCGTTGTTGCCGGTGGCACGCAGCGCCGAGCCGATCTCGGTGCCAAAGAACCAGTACAGGATGGCGACGATGGCCACGGCCAGCAGGATGCCCAAGATGATGGCAACAGTGGACTGCGGCAGGCCCGTCATGTTGCTGACGGATGAGAAGATAGTGCCCTTGGCAAGGATGGGCGTGTTGGACTTGCCCATGATGCGCAGGTTGATGGACCACAGACTGATCTGCGTAAGGATTCCGGCGAGGATTGCGGGAATCTCAAAGACGGTGGTCAAGATGCCCGTGACGGCGCCCGCGATGGCGCCGGCGCACATGCCGGCCAGCACGGCGAGCAAGGGGTCGACGTTATTGTTGACGATGAGCACGGCGCAGACACAGCCGCCGAGGGCAAAGCTGCCGTCGCAGGTCATATCGGGGATGTCGAGCAGGCGGAACGTGATAAACACGCCAAGCACCATAATGCCCCAGAGGACGCCCTGCGAAACGGCGCCCTGCAATGCAATGAGCATGCTTCATACCTCCTAGGATAGGGTGGACACGTGATTTTCCATAATAGCGGTACCAATGCATAAAAGAGCGGCGGACAGACGTTTTGTTTTACCTGAAACAAGCAGGGCGAACGCCGGCCTTTAGCGTTCGCCCCAATGACTCAGATATTGAATAACGCAGCCGTGGCGCGCGTGCGGGCCCTAGACGCGTTATTCGTCCAGAGCGGAAAGGTCGATACCCAGAGCCTCGGCCATCTCATCGTTCTTGACGACGACCAGGTCCTTGCTCGAGAGGTGCTTGATCGGCATGTCTTCGGGCTTGGCCTCGCCCTTCAGAATCTTGACGGCCATCTCGCCCGCGGCGTAGCCCAGATCCTCGTAATTGATGGAGAGGGTGAACAGGCCGCCGGCCATGCACATACCCTCCTCGCCAGTCACGAAGGGGAGCTTGTTCTCCTTGCAGATCTGGCCGACCTGCGAAGCACCCGCGGCGATGGTGTTGTCAGTGGGGGAGTAGAGTGCGTCGACCTTGCCCACGGCGGACTCGACGACGGACTGAATCTCGTTGGAGCTCGAGACGGTGAAGTCGGTGTACTCGAGGCCCAGCTTGTTGAGCTCCTTCTTGGCGGCCTTGATTTGGACGTCGGAGTTGGACTCGGCGGTGCAGTAGAGCAGGCCGACCTTCTTAACGTCGGGCAGGACCTTCTGCATCATCTCGAGCTGCTCGGCGACCGGGGTGAGGTCGGAGGCGCCGGTGACGTTGGTGCCGGGCTTGTCGTTGTCCTGGACCAGGCCGGAAGCGGCGTAGTCGGTGATGGCGCAGCCAACGATGGGGATATCAGCGGTGGCGCCGGCGGCAGCCTGCGCGGCGGGCGTAGCGATGGCATAGATCAGGTCGACGCCATCGC
>DXZV01000218.1:759-2627 GCA_019419485.1 Collinsella sp. | reverse complement strand
CCAGGTAATCGCAGCGCCGGCGCCGCACGCGGCGCAAATAGCACCGCAAAACGCCGAAAGCGCACCAATATAGCTCTTGATATGCACGGCGATAAGATCGGACAGCATCACGGCGCGCACCAGACGCTCGTGGTCGCAACGCAGGTACTCGGCATACTCCATGACGGGCAATGCGCAGGTAATGCCTTGATTGCCCGAGCCGCACACAATGGCGACCGGCAGCGCGCAACCGTTCATGCGGGCGTCGGACCCGGCGGCCGCACGGGCACGGGCACGGCAGGCGACGTCATCGGCACGAGCACCCAGCAGCGTACGACCCACCTCGGCGCCCCAAGCGTGCGCAAGGCCCTCGGCACTGATTGCGCCATTCAGCTCAATCTGACGCTCAACGGCAGCGCGGACGCCCTCAATGTCACCGTCCTCGATAAAGTCGATGATGGAATCAACGGACATGGGCGTATCGGCGTTATCTGCCGCACGCTCGGCCACCACGCGCTCGGCGCAGGCGGCGCACTCCCCCGCCGACTTGCCGCATACCGGAATACCATCGAGCGTATGGCACGTGACATTAGTGTGGTGATCGGTAATCTCGACGACCGCGGTATGGCCCCCGGCCGTCGCAGTCACCTTGATGTAGAGGTTGGGCACACCCTCGACAAGCGACACATCGCAGTAGCCGGCGTCGGCGAGGAGCTCGGCCACACGAGCGCGGTCTTCATCGTTAACGCTCTCGAGCACCTCAAGCGCGCTCTTGGCGTCACCGCCCACGGCACCCAGCACGGCTGCAGCTTCAATACCGTGCATACCGCCCGAGTTGGGCACGGTCACGCTCTTAACGTTCTTGATGATGTTGCCCGAGCAGGCAACGTCCATATGATCGGGTTCGCAACCGAGCGTCTGGCTCGCCAACGCCGCTGCATAGGCAACGGCAATAGGCTCGGTGCAGCCGAGCGCACAGACAAGCTCGCGGTTCAAAACATCGCAAAACGCGGCATCACGAAGGGAATCGGTAGGCATAGGTATCTCCTGCTTGCATAACGGGCTGGTCTCTCAAAAATAATTAGCTCTTCTATTTGATAACAATGCATCAAAAACCGCAACCATGGTTCCGGCGGACGGCGCTCAAGCACAAACTGGCGGCATTCATTCATGAAAAGCGGGTCTTGTTGCCTGCTAAAGCGTTTGATCAAAAAACGCCCGAGCGTTTACACAAAAGTCGCGCTATCATGCAGTCGAACGCGGTAAACACCTTTAGCATTTGCGCCGCACAGACCAGAGAGGAACCATCTATGAAGATCGGTATCGGTAACGACCACGCCGCCGTCGAGCTCAAGAACATCATTTCCGAGCACCTGAAGGAGCGCGGCTGCGAGGTCGTGAACTATGGCACCGACACCTCCGAGAGCTTCGACTACCCCATCGCCGGTTACAAGGTGGGCAAGGCCGTGGCCAACGGTGACGTCGACCTGGGTATCTTGATCTGCGGTACCGGCGTCGGGATTAGCCTGGCTGCCAACAAGGTCGAGGGCGTACGCGCCGTCGTGTGCTCCGAGCCCTTCAGCGCCAAGCTCTCCCGTATGCACAACAACACCAACGTGCTGGCCTTTGGCGCCCGCGTCGTGGGCTCCGAGCTCGCCAAGATGATTGTCGACGAATGGCTCGACGCCGAGTTTGAGGGCGGCCGCCACGAGCGTCGCGTCAATCTCCTCAACGAGATCGACCAGACCCGCGGACTAAAGATTGTCGACGAGGCCTAAAGACTTACAAAGCCATACGCTAGCGCCAGCCCCCGCCCGGAAGAAACATCCGGACGGGGCTCTTTAGTAGTTTTCTATGCGTTTACCAAAAATCTACCGGAATAAAAGGGC
>DXZV01000218.1:0-749 GCA_019419485.1 Collinsella sp. | reverse complement strand
GCCCAAGCCACACGCTAACAGCTTTAAGGAGTCAAAGCTGGTTTAGCCAAAGAAGCGCTTGATCTCGATCTCGGCGTTCTCCAGGCAGTCGGAGCCGTGGATCACGTTGGCGTTGACATCGACAGCGAAGTCGCCGCGAATGGTGCCGGGCGCAGCATCAAGCGGGTTGGTAGCGCCCATAAGGGTGCGCATCTTGGAAACAGCGGAGAGACCGGAAACGACCATCTTGACGACCGGACCGCTCGTCATAAAGTCGCAGAGACCGCCAAAGAAGGGCTTGTCGGCCAGATGGGCGTAGTGCTCCTCGACGGTAGCGCGCTCGAGCGTGGTCATCTCCATGCGCTCGATGACAAGGCCGCTGCGCTCAATACGAGCAACGATCTCGCCGATCTTGCGGTCGCGCACGGCGTCGGGCTTAATCATGATGAAGGTCTTCTCGATAGCCATAAGGTAGCCTTTCAAGTAGGTTCGCGCGTGCCCAAGTCCCATTCCGGCACCCGCCTGGACTGCATCGTAACAGAGTTTTAGCTGCAGTTAAACAAAAAGCTGTTTATTGAAACGCTGCAATTTATTAAAGCGCTCCATATGTGTCACTTCTGTTTCGAAGCCCGATTAGAGTACCATCCGACCGCTCATCAACCACATCGAACAGAGCGGGCGGTCGGTTGCCACCCGCGAACGTACCCCCTTCACAACCTGCCGTTTGAGGTGTTCCAGGAGGCAAGCCCGCTCTTTGAGCGCGATATTAC
>DXZV01000217.1 GCA_019419485.1 Collinsella sp. | reverse complement strand
TGGCCGCCATGATGACGGTTACGAACCCCGGAGACAAGGTCGTCATCTTCTCGCCGTTCTACGAGAACTACGGCGCCGACACAATCCTTTCGGGTGCCGAGCCCATCTACGTGCCGCTCAACCCGCCCACGTTCGACTTCGATCGCGAGGTCCTCGAGGCGGCCTTCCGCGACAACGATCCCAAGGCCATCGTCCTGTGCAACCCTTCCAACCCCTGCGGCAAGGTCTTTACGCGCGAGGAGCTCACCTTTATCGCCGACCTCTGCAAAAAGTACGACGCCTACTGCATTACCGACGAGGTATACGAGCACATCGTCTACGCGCCCCACGAGCACGTCTATATGGCCACGCTGCCCGGCATGTTCGATCGAACCATCAGCTGCAGCTCGCTGTCCAAGACCTCCTCCATCACCGGCTGGCGCCTAGGCTACACCATCGCTCCCGCCGAAATCACCGAGCGCATCAAAAAGGTCCACGACTTCCTCACCGTAGGCGCCGCCGCTCCCCTGCAAGAGGCCGTCGTCACCGCCCTCAACTTCGACGACAGTTATTACCAGGAGGTCCTCGACCTCTACACCGCCAAGCGCGACCTATTCTGTCAGGGACTCGACAGCATCGGCCTCACGCACAACGTGCCGCAGGGCGCCTACTACGTGATGATGGACATCTCTGAGTTTTGCTATGACAGCGACCTCGACTTCTGCGAGGACCTAGCCTCAAAGGTGGGCGTGGGCGCCGTGCCCGGCTCGAGCTTCTTCCGCGAGCCTGTCAACCATCTGGTCCGTTTCCACTTTGCCAAGCGAGACGAAACGCTCAACGCAGCACTCGAGAACCTCAAGTCCCTGCGAGATAAAATCAAGCCGCGCGGGTAGAGACGGCCCAACAACTAAAAGCACCAAAGAAACCTCGCATCGTCCGTTGGGCTGCAAGGTTTCTTTTTATAGCGCTTTCTTAGTTTTTTAGGGCGCTATACTTTAGAGGTGAAGTAACTCGCCCAATAGAGAGGGACGCTATGGCAGAGCAGCAGCTTATCGGAGCGCTCGAGGCCGGCGGCACAAAGATGGTGTGCGCCACGGGCTATGCGGACGGCACGGTCCTGGAGCGCGAGCAGATTGCGACCACAACCCCGCAGGAGACCGTTGAGGCCGTCAACGCATGGTTTGCAGACAAAGGCATCGCCGCCCTGGGCATCGGAGCTTTTGGCCCCACCGCAGTCAACCCCGCCTCGCCCCAGTACGGCAAGATCTTGGAGACCCCCAAGACGGCATGGCGCTACTTTGACCTGCTGGGCACCATTCAAAACGAGCTCGACATTCCCTGCGGCTACGATACCGACGTCAACGTCGCCTGCTTGGGCGAGGTCACCTTTGGTTGCGCCCAAGGCCTCACGGACGTGGTGTATCTGACCATCGGCACCGGCGTGGGCGCCGGCGTGCTTTCGGGCGGCCAGCTCGTGCACGGCATGATGCACCCCGAGGCCGGTCACATCCTGGTCACGCGCGACCCGCGCGACACCATTGGCGAGCACAGCGGCTGCCCCTTCCACGACAACTGCCTCGAGGGCCTCATCGCTGGCCCCGGCGTTAAAAAGCGCTGGGGTGGCAAGAGCGCCGGAGAGATGGCCGATGACCCGGAGGCCATGGACCTGCTCGCCGGCTATCTGGCGCAGGCGCTCATGACCTACATCCTGTGCTACGCACCGCAGAAGATCGTCATCGGTGGCGGCGTGGCCGACCACACCCCCATCGTGCCGCTCGCACGCAAGAAGTGCGCCGAGATGCTCAACGGCTACATCGTCACGCCCGAGATAGCCGACATCGATAGCTACATCGTCAACAACAGCCTCGAGGGCAAGAAGGGCATTATGGGCTGCCTGGCCCTGGGCGCACAGGCGCTTCAGTAGCAGACGCACCCACAGGACGTGGCGCGCCCGGCAAATCCGACCTACGGAACGACGCCACCACGCCTCATATAAGCTCTCAAATAAAAAAGGCCGCCTAGGACCAAACAATACGTCCTAGGCGGCCTTTTTGGCGCACATCAGCGACCGTAAGAGATATCGGAGCACAACGCCCGTTGCCGCACCACAGCAGTCGATCATCACATCGGTGATCATGCCGGCGCGTCCCGGCACAAAGAGCTGAATCGTCTCGTCGATCGAGGGAATCAGCAGCAGGAACACCGCCGTGGGCAGCAGCACGTCAAAGGTGCGCCGGCCCTCAAAATCAAAGGCGTGCGTTGCCAAGATGCCGAGCACCATATACTCGGTAAAATGCGCGCACTTGCGAACAACAAAGTTGGTCACCCATGCATATGGGAGTCCCACGCCGCGCAGGAAACCGCGGATAGCTTCCATGACCGTTAGGCTCAGCGAACACGACCCCGAGCCGGGAACCAGCGAATTGCCCCAGATCAAGAGCGCCATCAGGCAGGTCACGACCGCCCATTTTCGATTGATCTTAACCATGCAGAAGTTATGCCTCCGCGCGGAGCGGCGCGAAGCTGGCGGTACCGCCCTCGATAACGCTCAGATAGGCACGGCCCGTACGCTTGGCGGTAGAGGACTGCAGGCGCTCGATCTCTTCCTCGAGGATCTGATTGACGCGCTCGTGACGACGATTTTCCATAATGCCGGCGGCAAT
>DXZV01000216.1 GCA_019419485.1 Collinsella sp. | reverse complement strand
GAGTAACCGAGGGGAGGGCGCACATGGGAATGACTGGTGCATACGAGCGCAATCTCGATGCAAAAGGTCGTCTGTCCCTGCCTGCACCCCTTCGCGAGGAACTTGGAGAGCACGTTCGCGTGTTCAAAGCCCTGGATGTCGATGCTCTGTACGTGTTCTCTGCCGAGGCCTTCGATAAGTGGGTCGAAGGACTCTTCGCGGGTCGTGAGGGCCACGAGGGTTTTAACCCGCGTGACATCAACGACCAGAAGCTCATGAGGGCGATCAACAAGCGCACCACGTCGATGGATGTGGACAGCGCCGGTCGTATCGGTCTTTCTGAGTCTCTCCGCAAGCAGGCGAACCTTGACCGCGAGGTCACGGTTGTGGGCAACTACGACCACCTTGAGGTTTGGGACCGCGCCGCGGCCGATGAGGACGATGACGACGAGGCTCTGCTTGACCTCTTCTTCTCGTAAGGGCAAGGCGCGAGTAACGGATGGAGCGTGGGATCTTGACACAAGAATATCGGCATGAACCTGTCATGCTCGGCGAAGTGCTTGAGTCGCTGCAGCTCAAGAGCGGCTCCGTTGTCTGCGATTGCACCCTTGGCGGTGCCGGTCATTCGGTAAAGATGGCCGCGCAGGTGGGGGAGACGGGCCTTTTGCTCGGCGTCGATCAGGACGACATGGCCCTCGAGGCCGCTGGTGCCCGTCTGGACCGCGAGGTTCCCGGCGTCCCGCACCAGCTGCTGAAGGGCAACTTCGGCGACTTGGACGAGCTGCTTTGCTCGGCCGAGGTGCCCGGGGTCGATGGCTTCCTGTTTGACTTGGGCGTTTCGTCACCGCAACTCGATATCCCTGGCAGGGGCTTTTCGTATAACGAAGATGCCCCATTGGACATGCGGATGGATCCGGGTAACAACACCCTAAACGCAGCTGAGGTCATCAACACCTATAACGAACACGACCTCGCCCGGATTCTACGCGTCTACGGCGAAGAGAAGTTCGCCTCGCAGATTGCGCGCGAGATTGTGCGCCGTCGCGAGCAAGAACCGATCGAAACTACAGGCCAATTTGTCGAGATCATCAAGGCTGGCATTCCGGCTGCCGCTCGTCGGCATGGTGGGCACCCGGCCAAGAAGAGCTTCCAGGCCATTCGCATCGAGGTCAACCACGAGCTCGATGTGCTCGAGAGGGGGCTTGATGCCGCCACCAGGTGGCTCAACCCGGGCGGACGCATCTGCGTCATCTCGTATCACTCGCTCGAGGACCGTATCGTAAAGAACCACTTTAAGGAGATGAGCCAGGGATGCACGTGCCCGCCGGAGATTCCGGTGTGCGTGTGCGGCAACGTGCCGATACTCAAGGTCATCACCCGCAAACCCTTGGTTGCCCAACCCGATGAGGTTGCGCGCAACCCTCGGGCGAGATCAGCCAAAATCCGCGTGGCGCAGCGCCTGTAGGCGCGACCGCGCGAAATTGGACCTCCCGCTCGCACCATAAACGAAGCTTAAACACACTACCAACGTACTCGGGATGGGAGGCGGCATATCATGGGCTATAACACCTCAAACGCAGCACTCGCCTATGATATGAACGCCATGCCCGCCTACCGCGAGGCACCGCAGGCGCCCGTTGCCCCTCGTGAGCAACGCACGCCGCGTTTTGATGTCTACACGGGCGCGGGCCGTCAGGCAAACCAGGCGGTAAGCCCGGTTTTCATGAGCGTTCTTAAAACGGTTTGCATCATCGCGGCTGTCTTCATGACGATCGGTGTCGCCCGCGTGGCACTTGCCGGTGTCACGGCCCAGGTGCTCAACGGCAACGCAGAGCTTGCCAGCACGCTCGAGAAGGCGACCGACGAGAGTTCTAACCTTGAGGTCATGCATTCGGTCTATGGTGCCGACACGCGTATTCGCGATCTTGCGGGCGCCTATGGCATGGTGGAGCCCAGCGAGAGCGTTACGCTTGACTTTTCGCAGGATGCAGCCGCGGGCGCTAGCTCGACTGCGGCCGCTCAGTAAATAAGACGGTAGCTGAGTATGACAAATGACTATCGCCGCGGTTCCGACGGGGACCACGGGTCTGGACGTCCCTCCTCGCGGGGACGTTCTGGTTATCAAGGAACGGGTCGGCCATCTTACAACGCGGGGCCGTCCTATGGCAACGACCCTGCGTCGCGTCTTCGTGGCTCGGGCGGACCTCGGGTACGCAATACGGGCGCGCGCAAGGGGTCGTCGTCTGAATGGGTTACGGGAGCGCCGCTGCCTCGCCGCGATGTCGTTATGGGCTGTATCGGGGTTGGCCTTGCCGCGGGCGTCTTCCGTCTTGCCGAATACCAGATCGTGAATGCTGACAAGCTGCGCGAGCGTGCGGACGCGCGTCGTCTGCTTTCACAGACGCTCTATGCCAAACGTGGCACTATCTACGACCGCAACGGCAACGTGCTGACGTCGTCGGTCGAATGCCGCAATGTCGCCGTGAACCCTCAGCTTGTCGAGGACGTCGACAAGACGGTCTCGGCGCTGGTCAAGGCTACCGGTATTGATAAAAAGACCTGCCGCAAGCTGGTGCTGTCTGATGGTTCCTGGGTGTATATCAAGCGCCAGGTCGACGAGGATGACGCTGCCGCCCTGGAAAAGAAGAATCTACCCGGCGTGCTCTTT
>DXZV01000215.1:911-2649 GCA_019419485.1 Collinsella sp. | reverse complement strand
AGATTGATACCACTCAGCTCAACACTGCCACCTGCCAGGCTCAGGCTGCCGAATACCACGCCCGCGGCTTTAACTGCGCGCAGGCCGTCGCCTGCACGCTCGCGCCCGCCGTCGGGCTCGACCCCCAGGTCGCCTTTACCCTCACCGAGGGCTTTGGCGCCGGCATGGGCGGCATGACCGAAACTTGCGGTGCCATCTCGGGCGCCGTGGCCATCATGGGCTTTGTAATGAGCGATGGCATGGAAAACCCCAAGACCAAGGGCCAGACCTACAAACTGTCGCGCGAGATTGCCAAGCGTTTTAAAACGAAGAACACGACGACCGTCTGCGGCACGCTCAAGGGCGTCGGATCGGACGAGGGTCCGCTCCGTAGCTGCCCCGGCTGCATCGACGATGCCGTCGAAATCGCCTGCGATATGCTAAAGCAGCTCGCCGAGTAAACGGCAGCAACAGAAAACGACGGCCGGCGCGCTTGGGATCCATCCAAAAGCACGCCGGCCGTCGTCGTTAGAACTCAGCAAATTCGGGAGCGCCGACCTCGATCTCCTCGCGCCCCGCCATAAGCTCGCGCATCTTGGCACAAAACGGCTCCTGCTCCCCCGCCTTAAACACCAAGTGAAGTGTCACGGCATCCGCGTAATCGGTATCCGAAACCTTGGCACCCGAATCCTGCGCCAAACGAAGCACCTGCTCATACTGTGGATAGGCCACATGCACGTCAACCGGCACGACACTCGTCATCTCAACGATCTGCCCAGCCTCCTGAGCCGCGGCCACCGCCGCCTGTGTCGCCGCCGTATAGGCTCGTACCAGACCACCGGGCCCCAACAACGTGCCGCCAAAATAACGCGTCACAACACAGCATACGTTTTTAAGTCCCGCACCACGCAGCACCTCGAGCGTCGGCATACCACTCGTGCGGCTCGGCTCACCATCATCGCTCTGGCGCTCGCGTCCATCGACCAAAATCCACGCGGGCACATTATGCCGAGCGTCATAATGACGCTTGCGAACCATCTCGATAAAGGCATTCGCCTCGTCCTCGGACTCAATATGGATCAACTGGGCAATAAACCGGCTCTTGCGGTCCACAAACTCGCCCGAAGCCTCAATATTCAATTGCAGAGTAAAATAGCTGTCCAACAAAGCCCCTCAACAACAAGCAAAGCAACAAACAGCCTCAATAATACGGCAAAGGCCGTACCGCTGCCCTCTCCAACAAGAACGGAAACGCCAATGATGCCGTCACCAACAGCGAGAACCCGTCAGCGCGAGCAAGGTGCCTTGAAGGGCGAGGGCATTGACCTTATGGTCATGCCCGAAGGCTTGAAAGGCAGATTGCCGCGCTGACGGGTTCGCAGCGTCAACATAGTTGCTGAGTGGGCCTGTAAGCCGGGTTCTGTCGTGAACGGTCATTTATCTTGTCTGCACGTTACCGTGCAGCTCCACGCACGCTACCCGAACGCGGACCGGGCCGGCCCATAGCGTTCCTATTCGCGCTTGCTCCGGATGGGGCTTGCCAAGCCGCCGTGTTGCCACGACGCTGGTGGTCTCTTACACCACCGTTTCAGCTTTTCCCTTTACGCCTTGCGGCGCAGGTGGGAGTCTTCTTTTCTGCGGCGCTTTCCGTCGGATCACTCCGCCCGGCCGTTAGCCGGCATCCCGCCCTCTGGAGCCCGGACTTTCCTCACGCGTGCCGCAAGCAGCACATCGCGCGACCGTCTGGCCCACTCAGCAG
>DXZV01000215.1:0-901 GCA_019419485.1 Collinsella sp. | reverse complement strand
GCACACGCAATGGCACAACCCAAGCGCGTGCACGATAAACCAAGAACCACCCATGCGCTACAATAGTTCCGTCGATGGGCAACGTCGTCAGTCGAGACGCGACCGCGCTCCGCACCCCTCCGTCTACTCGGTGCGTTCCCGCCTCCTCCCCGAGGCGGGATGTCGGCAATTTTTCATGCACCGACAACCCAATAGCAAACGAACTGCCCGGGCAGCATCGTGCATCTCGGCACTAAATGCAAAAAGGGACCCGTCCATTGCGGACGGATCCCTTAAAACAAGTGATCGTCAAACCGATTTACTCGGCGTCGGTCTCCTCGTCCTTCTTCTCGGAAGGCAGCGGGGTAACCTCGATCTCAACGCCCAGAGTCTCAGCAGCGGACTTCATGGACAGGGAGATACGACGACGGTCGAGGTCGATCTCCATGACCTTGACCTGAACCTTGTCGCCCACGTGGGTAACCTGAGAAGGCTGGTCGACGTGTTTGTTGGCCATCTCGGAGATGTGCACCAGGCCCTCGATGCCCTCGCCCAGGTCGACAAAAGCGCCGAACGGGACAAGCTTGGTCACAGTGCCCTCGACGATAGCGCCGACGGGGTACTTCTTGACCAGTGCGCGCCACGGATCCTCGGTGGTCTGCTTGAGACCCAGGGAGATGCGCTCGCGGTTGAGATCGACGTCGAGAACCTCGACCTCGACCTCCTGGCCGACCTTGACAACCTCGGAAGGATGGTTGACGTGGTTCCAAGAGAGCTCGGAGATGTGGATGAGGCCGTCGATACCGCCGAGGTCGACGAAGGCGCCGAAGTCGACGATGGAGGAAACGGTGCCCTGGAGACGCATGCCAGACTTGAGCTTGGACAGGATCTCGGAGCGCTCGGCCTTACGGGACTCCTCGAG
>DXZV01000214.1 GCA_019419485.1 Collinsella sp. | reverse complement strand
CAGGACCGAGTCCCAGGGCCGCATTCAGACCTCCACGGCTACCGTCGCCGTGCTTCCCGAGGCCGAGGAAATCGACGTCCAGATCAACCAGTCCGACCTGCGCATCGACACCTACTGCGCCTCGGGCCCTGGCGGTCAGTGCGTTAACACCACTTATTCCGCCGTGCGCATCACCCACCTGCCCACCAACACCGTGGTGCAGTCGCAAGAGCAGCGTTCCCAGATCCAGAACCGCGAGGTCTGCATGCAGATGCTGCGTGCCCGTCTGTACGAGATGGAGCTCGAGAAGCAGCAGGCAGAGCTCGGTGCCGAGCGCCAAAGCCAGATCGGCCACGGCAACCGTTCCGAGAAGATCCGGACCTACAACCAGCCCCAGGACCGCGTGACCGATCACCGCATCGGTTTCAACTCCACCTACAACGGCGTCCTTCTGGGCGATCAGCTCGGTACCGTCATCGAGGCGCTCGCCGCCGCCGAGCGAGCCGAGAAGCTGGCACAGGCCGTGTAGCGGGTTACGCGGTTTTGCCAAACCGCGTAACGGCTCGACGCTGCAAACGCCCCTAAGCGGCAATCTGACGTTCAATCGTCGGTCGCGTACCGAAGTACGCTTCCCTCCTCTTTCACGTCACCTTGCTCGCTTAGGGGCGTTTTCGCTGTCCGTCCTCTGCCTGCGGCGTTGCCTTGCTCCGGATGCGGGATGTAGTCATTGGGGACGTACTTAAATGACTAGGTTGGGTACATTGCTTTGAGATGTTATTCAATCCGTCTTGATGACCTTTAGGCTGTTTGCCTGCTTAAAGCAATTAACGACATGCATCTGCAATTGAAAATATTGCTCGAAAAATCGTCCAAGAAGTCGCGGGGCCCTTTTTGGTGCGTCGCGCGTCAAGTGATTTGGCAAGTTCTTGGTTAGATATTGGTCAGTTTTGGGGCAACCTTGCCAAAAGCTTGACGAATGCAAATCTAGACGTCGGCGAATGAACACTTTGAGCGAGTCCGGTGCAAAATTCTGGGCTGATTCTCGATAATCGCCATCAATCGTCCCTTGCCAAGCGCTGGCCTCGCGTACAATCTGCTCCGACATTCGCGCGCCGCCCGGCGCTTAAGAGGGGAGGACCCCATGGCAAACGAGATCTGGACCATCAAGCGTTGTCTCGAGTGGACCAAGGAGTACCTGGCCGAGCGCGGTGAGGAACACCCCCGTCTTTCTGCCGAATGGCTGCTCTGCGCTGCCACGGGCTTGGCGCGCATTGACTTATATATGCGTATGGACGAGACGCTCGATGCGGCGCAGCTCGAGACCATGCACGCGGCGGTCGTCCGCCGCGCCAAGGGCGAGCCGCTGCAGTACATCACCGGTAGCACGCAGTTTCGCATGATCGACGTCGCGTGCGCCCCCGGCGTGCTCATCCCGCGCCCCGAGACCGAGATGCTCGTCGAAGAAGTCCTGAACTATCTGGATGCCGAGGTGCTGAGCCCTGAGGCCGCCGCCCGCCAGCGCGTGGAGCTGCCTTGGAACGATGAGGTCGAGCAGGCTCGCAAAGTCGAGGCGGCGCTGGCCGACGAACGCGCGACCGCCGAGCGCCGTGCCGCCATCCTGACGGCGGCCGATGAGGCTGCGCTGGGTAGCGACGTGCTCGGTAGCCGCGCCTATGCCGAGGAGCTTGCCGATCGCGAGGCCGAGGAAGCCGCCGCGCAGGCGGCAGAAGTAGAGGCCATGGAAACCCCCGAGCCCGAGCTCGACGAATACGGCATCGCCATCGAGGGCACCGACCAGGAGACGGCTTCAGCTCAGGATGCCGCTGCGCCTGCCCCAGCCGAGCCCCGCACTGCCCGCGTTCTCGAGGTCGGTTGCGGCACGGGCTGCATCTCGCTCTCCCTTGCCTGGGAGCGTCGCGGCCATGTCACCTGCACCGCCACCGATATCGAGCCGCGCGCCATCGATCTGGCCACCAAGAACCGCGACGCGCTCGGGCTTACGTCCGATGAGGTCGTCTTCAGCCTCACAAACCTGGTGAGCTCTATCCCCCGCGAAGAGTGGGGCACCTTTGACGTGCTCGTTTCCAACCCGCCCTACATCCCCACCGATGTCATGCGCTCGCTGCCGCACGAGGTCAAGGACTTCGAGCCCGATTTGGCGCTCGAGGGCGGTGCCGACGGCCTCGATATCTTCCGCCGCCTGCTCAATGCGGCGCCCTACATGCTGCGCGCCGGCGGCCTGTTTGCCTGCGAGCTCTACGAGGGTGCCCTCGACGCCGCCGCCGAGCTCTGCCGCCAGGCGGGCCTCTCGGACGTGTGCATCGTCCGCGACCTCACCGATCGTCCCCGCATCGTTCGAGCCATCGTCACCGAGCCCAAACAGCGCCAGTAATATTTATTAACTGGTTAGCAAAAATTATAAAGTAGTTTATAATTAGGACGGCTGAAAAAGGTCGGCCCATGCAACCTCCTACCTTTCGGGAAATCATTGCCCTACTCAAGTACGATGGATTCGTGAAGGTCGCGCAAGTCGGTAGTCATGCTAAGTGTGTTTCTGGTGACCGTGCTGTCACCGTGAACGGCTCTGGTGGTGATTGACCAAAGAAGGGCACGTGGGCAAGTATTCGTCGCCAAGCTGGATGGTAGTTGGAGGCAAAATGAGGCAGCGATTTACCTAT
>DXZV01000213.1:774-2716 GCA_019419485.1 Collinsella sp. | reverse complement strand
CTCGCTAGGGTGGGCCATGTGTCCCATTCTGAGGGCCGGATTTGCGCCGTTAAGTGGCAATATGTTCGGGCGCAAAAGAGGGGAGGGCTGGTGCTGTCGGCCCTCCCCGGGTTGGGCGCCCGTTGTTTTAATGGGGCGCATGTGCGCGGGTGCGCGTAGGCGCGTGCGGGTGTCCCGTTACTTGATCTCGATGCTCGAAATCTCGACTTCGCGTGCCTCGGAAACTGCCTCTTCCATGTCATCGGGGAACTCGATGGAGTTGAGGAGTGCCTCGGCTTCTTTCTTGTGCTGGTCGAAGTTCGAGATGAGGACGTAGACGCTTCCCGGCTCAACATCGGTAAAAAGCATGGTTGAGATGCCGCTGTTGTCCTCGTATGTTCCGACGAGCCACGTCCTGCCGTTATACTCGACGGACCCGCCATCCTTCCACTGGAACGTATCCCCCTTCTTTTCCGCCTGGTCGGCGTGGGATTCCTCGGCCGTCAGCGCTTTTTTCCAAACGGGGATAAAGCGATCGGCCGAGGCGTTCTCGTCTTCGGGGAAGGTGAGCTGGACCCTGTCGGCATTCTTGCCGGCAGAGTCGCTTACGCCGACGCCCTCGGGCATCTCGACCTTAAACCAGATGTAGTCGGTCTTCTTGGCGACGGGGGCCTTTTCCTTGCTCTCGCTCTTGGGGGCGCTGCCGCCGCCCGATGCGCTCCCGCCGCAGCCCACAAGGGCGAGCGCGGCAAAGAGGGCGATGCAAAGGGAAAGGATTGATAGGGTCTTTTTCATCATGGTGGCGTCCTCCTTGTCTGCTGATGACATCACGGCGCCGCATGCTGTTGGGGTACTGATTGCGCTGGCGGCGGATGTCTCTGTGTACTGTGCGACTTATGCCTCCGTTCATCGCTTGTGGCCGTTGCGCGGCCGTTCCCCAACGGGTTCCTTACTAACGGGTTCCTTACTTATAGATATGCCCCAGCTTGTGCTGCTCGGGAGTCTCGAAAGGTGGGCCATGTGTCCCATGTTTGCGTTGGCATGGCCTATCGTGTGCCATAGAAATCCGCGATGGCCAGGTGCGCTGACGCTCGCGTACTTATGGGCTAGACTTAGCACCATTACGTGATCGATGCGGTCGGCCGGCGTCGGCCGCCCGACCGATATATATGACTTGAAGGTGCGTGTGCGTATGAGCCAAGAGATGATGGATAAAACCTGTCGCGGTTTTGCCGAGGCGCTGGCCGCGCGCGAGCCAGTTCCCGGTGGTGGCAGCGCGAGCGCTTTTGTGGGCGCGCTGGGCGCCTCACTGTGCGGAATGGTTGCCCGCTACGGTGCGACCAATCCCGCGCTTGCTGATCGTGCGGATGACCTGACGCGTGCGTTTGCCCAGGCAGACGAGTTGGCGCAGGAGCTTGTGGGTCTGGTCGCCGAGGACGTTCGTGCGTACGGCCAGGTGTCCGCTGCGTACGGTATTCCGCGTGAGGACCCGGCCCGACCGGCTGCGATTCAGGATGCGCTGCATGTGGCCGCTATGCCGCCGTATCGCATTATGGATGCCTGCGGGCGCGCACTGGCGCTGCTCGAGGACATGGCCGACAAGGGTTCGCGTCAGCTGCTGTCCGATGTGGCGTGCGGCGCCGTATTCTGCCGCGCCGCCATGCAGGGCGCGAGCTTGACGCTCTTTGCGAACACCACGTCTATGAAGGATCGTGCACGCGCCGAGGAGCTCGAGACGGCGTGTGATGAGTTGCTCGACACATGGTTGCCGCGCGCCGATGCGCTGGCGCGCCGCGCCTCCGACGCTGCAAGAAAGAGGGGATAGCCATGGCTGAGCTACTGAAGGGTGCTCCCGTCGCCCGCGCTTTGACTGAGGAGCTCGCTGCCCGCTGCGCTGCGCTGCGCGAACGCGGTGTTGTTCCGACGCTTGCTATCGTGCGTGTGGGTGAACGCGAGGACGACC
>DXZV01000213.1:0-764 GCA_019419485.1 Collinsella sp. | reverse complement strand
GACCTATCCTACGAGCGCGGCGCCCTTAAACGCTGCGAAAAGGTTGGCATCGAGGCGCGTCGCGTGTTGCTTCCTGCCGGTGTTTCGCAAGACGAGCTGTTGACGGCCATCGAGGACATCAATGCCGACTCGGCTGTTCATGGCTGTCTGATGTTTCGCCCGCTGCCCGCCGGCCTTGACGAGAACGCCGTCGCCGCAGCGCTCGATCCCGCCAAGGACGTTGACTCCATGACGCCGGCTTCGCTGCTCACCACGCTTTCGGGGCGCGGCGAGGGTTTTGCCCCCTGCACAGCTGAAGCCGTGCTTGCTTTGCTGGATCATTACGGCGTTGAGCTGGACGGCGCCAAAGTTGCCGTGGTCGGACGCTCACTGGTAATTGGCCGCCCCGTTGCCGCCATGCTTACGGCGCGCAACGCAACCGTGACGACGTGCCATACGCATACGCGCGATCTTGCCGCCGAGTGCTGTGCTGCCGACATTGTGGTTGCCGCCGTTGGACGCGCGCGCACGATTGGCGCAGATGCGGTCCGCGAGGACCAGGCGATTATCGATGTTGGCATTAATTGGGACGAAGCCGCTGGCAAGCTGGTCGGCGACGTCGATTTTGATGCCGCGGAGCCGGTTGTTGGCGCAATCACCCCCGTGCCGGGTGGCGTGGGCGCTGTGACGACGGCGATCCTCGCCAAACACGTGATCGAGGCGGCCGAGCGCGGTAGCGCGCAGAGATGTGGTGTAAGAGGCGGGGCATGCCCCGCCTCCGCCCT
>DXZV01000212.1 GCA_019419485.1 Collinsella sp. | reverse complement strand
AGTCCCTTGCGGCGTAGTTCTTATTTAAGCCGTCCAAGTTTTGGGGTGCAGTTCAGTGCCGGGGAGGGTCTTGCTTGTCTGGGGAATGGGTTGTCAGCACCCTATTCCTCAAAACTGAAAATCTTTCGATTTTGAGGAATAGAATTAAGCCAGCTCGGCCTTTAACGAGGTATATTCGTTGCAGAGTCTATTCCTCAAAACTGAATTCTTTTCGTTTTTGAGGAATAGCGATAGAGAACCGCAGGGAGGCACCAATGAAACTCATCAATAGAACGTCATATATGGACACGTTGACGAGCCTTATTGGCGTACCGGACATCAAGGTCATAACGGGCATTCGCCGTAGCGGTAAGTCAAAATTGCTCGAGGCCCTCCGCGATTACGTGGAGGCAAATCTGTCCAATTCGAATGTCATCCATATCAATTACAACCTCGACGAGTTCGAGGGCCTGCTCGAATATCATGCCCTGCTCGCCTATGTGAAAGAGCATCGAGTGTCCGGCAAGCAAAACTTCCTGCTTATCGACGAGGTTCAGATGTGCGACGGCTTTGAACGCGCGATCAACAGCCTCCATGCATCCGAGCAGTACGACATCTTCATCACCGGATCGAACGCCTTTTTGCTGTCGAGCGATCTGTCGACGCTCTTTACGGGGCGCACGTTCGAGATCGAGGTTTTCCCATTCTCGTTTGAGGAGTATCGCTCTTACGACGGTGAGGACGAGGTCGACCATGATTTTGATGAATACGCGCATACCGGCGGCATGTCCGGTTCGTATCCTTACCGAACGCAGGAGCAGCGCTATCAATACCTCTCCAACGTTTTTAAGACGTTGATCGTGAGAGATATCGTGCAGCGGCATAACGTCAGAAACGAATCGGCGCTGCTACGTATTGCCGACTACATGATGGACAACGTCTCCAACATTACGTCGGCACGCAACATTACGGATGTTTTGAATGCGGATGGGCTAAAGATCACGAACAAGACGGTGGGCACATATATGGGGTATCTGTGCGACGCATTTGCCTTCTATAAGGTTCGCCGGTATGACATTCGCGGCAAGAAATACCTCAAGAGCGGCGAAAAGTACTATCTGGCGGACCATGCGTTTAAATATGCGCTGCTTGGTACGCGTGATATGGATTGGGGACGCGTATACGAGAACATGGTGGCAATCGAGCTGCTGCGGCGCGGCTACGAAGTGTATGTCGGCTTGCTCTATAAAAAGGAAATAGACTTTGTGGCTATCAGGCGAAGCGAGAAACTCTATATCCAGGTGAGCGACGACATCAGCTCGGATAAGACGTTTGAACGCGAGATTTCGCCACTGCTGAGCATTGGCGATGCGTATCCCAAGATGATTCTTGCCCGCACGCATCACGAGGCCACGGATCGCGATGGGGTGCAGATCGTGGACCTGGCGAGGTGGTTGTGCGGCGAGGCTTAGCAAAAAAATCCTATTCCTCAAAACTGAAAAATTTTCGATTTTGAGGAATAGGATTGGCGGCTGGTTGCTGCGACCTGGCGTTTACTCTATCCCAGCTCCTGCATGCGGCGGTAGATTTCGCAGATGCCCTTGATGGTGAGTTGCCCGTCGACCACGTCGAAGGCATCGGTCGAATCGGCGACAATGCCGGCGAGACCGCCCGTGGCGATAACGGTGGCATCCTCGCGGCCCAGCTCGCGCTTCATGCGCGTGACCAGGCCCTCGGCCATGGCGGCGGCGCCCATCACGGCGCCGACCTTGATGCACTCTTCGGTGTCGCGACCGATGGCGTGTTCGGGCGCCTCGAGCGGCACGCTGGCGAGCTTGGCGGCACGGGCGGCAAGCGCGTCCATGGAGATGCGGATGCCCGGCGCAATCGCCCCGCCAATGTAATAACCGTCCTCATCGATGACGTCGATATTGGTCGCGGTGCCAAAGTCCACCACGATTGCCGGCGCGCCGTAGAAAGTCTCGGCCGCAACGGCGTTGGCGACGCGGTCGGCACCTACGGCTTGGGGGCGCGCCGCGCGCAGCTTGGTCACGGCAGCCGTCTGCGGCCCGATGACGATGGCATCCGCCGCGATGCGGTCGGCCACGGCGTGCCACTCGCGCGAGAGCTGCGGCACCACGCCCGCAAAGGCGATCGCATCGACCGCATCGAGCGAGAGGCCGTACATCTTAAAGAAACCCATCAGGCGCACGTGGATCTCGTCGGCGGTATAGGAGCGGTCGGTGGGCATGCGCCACGACTGCACCAGCTCGTCTCCGTCAAACAGACCCATGGCCGTCTGCGTGTTTCCCATATCGATAGCGAGCAGCATGTCTACTCCCGGTGTCGGCATAAAAGGACGCGCACCATTGTATACGTGCCATCGACGGCGCTCGGCTGTGATTCGTTTACGGTGATAAGGGCTGAGAGGTTTAAATATGAAGGAATTATGCTCTACGAGATTTTCCTTGCCGTTTACCGAACTCCCACGTAATATTCTTTCTTGCGCACATGAGGCGCCCAGACATTGCGGGGTGGAGCAGTCTGGTAGCTCGCCGGGCTCATAACCCGGAGGTCGTAGGTTCAAATCCTGCCCCCGCGACCAAGAACTTGCAGCTCGTCGGCCTAGCCGGCGAGCTTTTTTGTTCAAGACTTTAGTCTGCTGGCCGCGCAGCGGCCAGCTTTAAACCACCCGCTATGCGGGTGGAGACAAACGGCTTTACAAAGCCACCCCTCCGACCGATATTGACGATT
>DXZV01000211.1 GCA_019419485.1 Collinsella sp. | reverse complement strand
CTACGGACCTTAAACCGAACTTCATACGAGTCAAGAAACGCGATGACGAACGAGCTGCATCGGACGATGAAGGCTGGCTGTGTTATCCCAAAAAAAACGGGGCAGACTCCAGTGCGGAGTCTGCCCCGTAAAGATAATGGCAAAGCAAGAACGTAAATAGACGAGAAAAGTGTCCGCAAGTCTCATGGCCATCACATCTCGCCTGCCAAAGGGATGGGTGAGTGAGCGTTACTCCTGCTCGGACTCCTCAGCCTGCTTACGGCTGCGGATGAGATGAGCCACGCCGATGCACAGCACCGCGCCACCAGCGATCCAAGTGAACGTCACGCCGTTAAGGCCGGTGAGCGGGAGGCCGGAACCCTGCTTGTTTTTGACGATCAAGGCAGCAGTACCGTTGTCCGTGTTAGTCGTGTCAACCTCGACCAAATTGGAACCCCTGGTGCTCGTCTCGACCGTAATCTTGTTTTCTCCCTCTCCCTCTGCTTGGTTGAATCCAATGGCTTTGATGGTGAAGGTGAACTCGGGGATGGTGTTATAGCCGGCGAGCGTATGGGTCTCCTTGACGGTGTAGGTGCCGGCATCGAGGCCCTTGACGTTAATCTCGCCGGAGTCGGTGGTCGTGAACTCATAAGCCTCAGTACCGAGGGAGCCATTCTCCTGGACATACATGTCCTTGGATGCAATATCGTCGGGATCAGTGGCACGGATGGTGAACTTTACGCCCTTAAGTATCTTATTCTCATCCGTCGCGTCCTTCTTGACGAGCTTGAGCGCATAGGTGTAGTCGCGCACGGTGTCGGGCACAGACTCACCCCGGGAATCGTGGCCAGGGTTGTTGGAGTAGATGAGCTTGACGGTGTTGGAGTTGCCCGTGCCACCGACAACGACATGCTGGGACTTATTCGGGTCGAGCTTGGCGCTGTACGTGACAACGACCCTTGTATGCTCGCCGACAGTGACGCCGGCCGCCGTGGCGGCAGCCTTAAGATCGTCAAACTTTACGCTCAAGACCGTTCTGCCATTTGAATCGGGATCAGACATGGTCACAGAAGTAGGCGTGATCTGAGTCTCACCAATCACGGCCTTGACAGTGGACTTATCAACAGTCAAACCGGCAGACAGCTCATCGTGGAACTCATAATAGTAGGTGTTGAACGTGTCGACATTGCTTGCAACCGTGCCGGTCAGCTTGTACTGAACGGTCTGACCCATCTGGGAGTCCGCCTTGTACTTCCAGTCGTTGTCCGCACCATCGTCCTTGACCTGCTTCGTCACGGTCGGGATGCTCGTCTTCTCGGTAACGACCACTGCGTTGCCGCCCACGACTGCAAAGATCGGCGAGGTACCGGTCTGCTTCTCATTCGCACTGAGCGAGTCGGTATCGGTCATGAACAGGTAGTAGCCAGCGCTCGTAGTGGTGAAAGCGCGACCGGCGGCAAAGGAATCGCCCGTAGCGGTAACACTCTTCTCTACAGCCAAGGCAATCTTGTTAAGGATGCTGCTCTGCGGCAGACTCGTGGTATCAGTGGTATCAGTGATCTTGGAAAGGTAGTCGGCAACGTCAGAAGCGGTCGAGTCTAAGGTAATCCCTGGGACATTATTATCAACAAGCACCTTCAGGACCGCAGTCTCTGCGTCATCACTCGGCCACTCAATGTTGGACGCAACCTTACCGGACTTTCCGTCAATAACGTCAGCCTTAAAAATCTGATACGCCTTGAACGAAGTGGAGTCATTGTCCACGGACTTGTTAATCGTGAGCGAATAGCTGGGGGCAGCACCCTCCGCAGCAAACGCCATCGTGACTGTCGCCATAACGCCGCCGAAGCTCAGGGCTGCGGTGAGGCCGGCGGTTACTGCCAGGCGTGCGATGTTCTTGGTTGTTTTCATGTTGGGACCTCTTTCTTGGAGGTTGCTTTAATTCTCGTCATCACCAAAAGTCAGCAGGCTCATTTCCCTGCGCTCTAATCGCTACGGAGGCAGTACGCCATTGAGCAGGGGGGGGGACAATTATTTATCATGGCGACCTCCTCCCCGCTTGATGACGAGCGCGACGACAATAGCCACTACTCCGATGACGGCCAAAGCCGTTACCAACACCAACGTTCTATCTCCCGTCGAGGGCATAAAGCCTCGACTCACTTCGTTACTTGGGGTGTTAAGCACCGACAACTCGACTAAACCCTTCCCGGCATCGGCGGCATCAACTCGCAGAGGGCTTTCGGCCGATACGGTCACCTTAGGCTTGGCGGCCGCCACCTGGTCGACGTCCAGGCCCTCGGCCTTGACCGTCACGGAGCGCGTGCCCTCGAAGGCGGTGTAGCCCTTGGGCGCCTTGAGCTCGCGGACCTCCAGCTTGCCCGAGTCCACGCCCGAGACGGTCACGCGGCCGTCCTCGCCCGTGGTGACGGTGGCCTTGCCCTCCGCATCCCACGTGCCGTCGGCCGCCAGCGTGCGGCCGCGGTCGTCGGTGATGCTCAGGACCGCCCCGGCAAGCGGCTTGTCGCCGTCGCTGCCGCGCTTGGTGAGCGCGAGATCCCAGGTGTAGGCGCACGCATCATCGCTCGGCGTGCGGGTAAGGCCGGCGTCGCCGGACTGGTCGGCAAAGGGAGAGCGCGGGTAGCGCAGGTAAACCTCGTTGGGGTTGCCCTTCGCGATGCCGTGGCTGCACGCGCTGTTGAGCGGCGCATTGTACACGGCGACCACGCGGGCGCCCGCGTGGTCGCCGTGTACCTGT
>DXZV01000210.1 GCA_019419485.1 Collinsella sp. | reverse complement strand
TGCATATCGTGGGCGTCCATGCAGGATTCCACAATGCGATCGATATCGGTAAAGCTGCAGCCATCGTGCAGGAAGGCATCGACGGCGACCTCGTTGGCGGCATTGAGCACGCACGGCATGGTGCCACCCGTCTTGCCGGCACGCTCGGCCAGTGCCAGACAGCGGAAGGTATCCATGTCGGCAGCATCAAACGTGAGCTGCCCCAGCTCGCGGAAATCGATACGAGGCGCCGGGGTATCCCAACGCTCGGGATACGAGAACGCGAACTGGATGGGAATACGCATGTCGGATGCGCCGAGATGCGCCATCACGGAGCCGTCGGCGAACTCGACCATAGAGTGAATCTTGGACTGACGCTGCACGACCACGTTAATGAAATCGAGGTCGCAGTTAAACAGATGCATGGCCTCAATGCGCTCCAGGCCCTTGTTCATGAGGGTGGCGGAGTCAATGGTGATCTTGGCACCCATGGCCCACGTGGGATGCGCGAGGGCATCGGCACGCGTCACGCGATCGAGCTCGTCGCGCGTGCGGCCAAAGAACGGACCGCCCGAGCAGGTGAGCCAAATGCAGTGGGCCTCGCGCGGGTTCTCCCCCAGATAGCACTGGTAGATGGCGGAATGCTCAGAGTCGACCGGAATAAGCTGGCCCGGTTGTGCCAACGGCATAAGCAAGTCGCCACCGACGACGAGGGACTCCTTGTTGGCAAGGGCAAGGCGCTTATTCGAGGTCAAGGCCGCATGGCTCGCCTCGAGACCGGCGGCGCCCACAATAGCGACAAGCACGCAGTCGACATCGTCGCGATGCGCGAGCTCGCAAACCGCCTGCGCGCCAACGCCGAGCTTCGTTCCCTCGGGCAACTCCTGCAGCACGGCGTCATCGCCATGATCGACATCGGCCACGGCAACCGCCGGAACCGAGAACTCGCGGGCAGCGGCAACGAGCTCGGAGGTACTGGAGTTAACGGACAGCGCCGTCACCTGCAGGCGATCGGCATGCTGGCGGCACACATCGAGCGCCTGGGTGCCGATAGAGCCCGTACAACCCAGGATGGCAACGCGAAGGCGTCCATCGGGGCCATACGTCGTCTGGAAGGACATTACAGCACGCCTCCGATCATCAGCAACAGCTGCGCGGTGATGCAGCCGAAGATAAGCGAATCGCTACGATCGAGCATTCCGCCGTGGCCCGGGATAAGGTTGCCGGAATCTTTGACGCCCACACCGCGCTTGATGCGCGACTCGATAAGGTCGCCGATAACGCCCAGAATGGACACGACCACGCCGCACAGCAGCGCATAGGGCAGGCTGAGCTTGTAGAAGTGCGTCGCCCACAGGATGAGCCAAATCAAAACCGAGCCCAAGATGCCGCCGGCAAACCCCTCCCAGCTCTTTTTGGGAGAGATCTTGGGAACCATCTTGTGCTTGCCGATACGGCTGCCCACGATGTAGGCAAACGAATCGGAGACCCAAAGGGACGCGCAAACGCCCACTGAAAGCAGGGCGCCGGCAAAACCGGGCACGGCATCGCGCAGCAGCACGATAGCCGACAGCATAAAGCCAGTGTAGATGGGACCCATGAGCGTCACGGCCACATCAGAGATGCGGGTACGCGGCGACCAGACATACCAAATGCCCACAGCGAGCATCAAGGCAAAAAGCAGGGCATTCAGCAACATCGAATCGCCCAACGCCGACAGCGGAAAGAGTACGGCGGCAGCGATACCCATGCGCTCGTTAGCCATCTTGCCATCGAGCCTTGTCATACGGAAAAACTCATAGCAGCACAGACCGCTCATGACAGAAACAAAGATGGCCGTGGGCACGATACCCAAAACCAGGCACAGGATAAAGACAACGGCGTAGACGATACCGGCGGCGGCACGGGTAATAAAGCCCGCCAGCCACGAACCGGTGCCGCTCTTTGCTGCAGGTGCTCCCGCAGCGGCAGCCTTGCGCGCAGGCGCCGCGGAAACTGGCGTCTTGGGAGCAGATGCCTTGGGACGATCGGACACGATTAAGCCTCCTCGGTCTTGCTCAGTCCACCAAACCTACGGTCACGGCCCTGATAGGCCAAAATGGCGTCGACAAGGCCCCAACGATCAAAGTCGGGCCAATAGGTATCGGTGACGTAGAATTCGGAATAAGCCACCTGCCACAGCAGATAGTTCGAAAGGCGCAGCTCACCAGAAGTGCGAATCACAAGCTCAGGATCGGGAAGGCCGGCGGTATAGAGGTGGGAAGCCACCATGTCGTCATCAATTGCGGCAGGATCGATCTTACCGGCGGCAGTGTCGAGTGCGATTTGACGGACAGCGCGGGTAATCTCGGCACGCGCGCCGTAGTTGACGGCAAGCGCCAGCGTCATACCGGTGTGATCGGCGCACTCGGCAAGACCGCGTTCAAAAACGTCGCGGGTCTTCTTGGGCAGCGCGGAAATGTCACCCAAAAAGACAACGCGCACATTTTCGCGCTTCAGAAGCGGCAGCTCGTCGATAAACGTCTTGGCAAACAGATGCATCAAGACGTTTACCTCATGCTGCGGACGGTTCCAGTTTTCGGTAGAAAACGCATAGGCAGAAAGCACGTCGACGCCCAGGCGCACGCAGGCGGTAATGATCTCGCGAAGGGAGACGATACCCGCCTTGTGGCCCTCAGTGCGCGCAAGACCGCGCGACGTGGCCCAACGACCGTTGCCGTCCATGATGCACGAGATATGGTGCGGAATGATATTGAGGTCAAGGTCGGAAAAACCGACGCCCGCAG
>DXZV01000021.1:14791-17406 GCA_019419485.1 Collinsella sp. | reverse complement strand
CTACGAGGATTACAAGGCGGGGAGCGCCAAGCTCGATACGTGTATGGAGCTCGTGCACGGCGCACTCGACGGCGGGCATCGCATCCTGTTGTTCAGCCAGTTTACGGGTATGCTCGATATCATCGGTAAGCGCTTGGCCAAGGAGGACATCGCCTTCCTTAAGCTCACGGGCGCTTCGTCTAAGGAGAGCCGCGCCAAGATGGTCGCGCAGTTCCAAGCGGGCGAGGTTCCGGTCTTTTTGATTTCGCTCAAGGCGGGCGGCGTGGGCCTTAACCTGACGGCGGCCGACGTGGTCATCCACTACGACCCGTGGTGGAACGTGGCAGCGCAGGACCAGGCGACCGACCGCGCGCACCGTATTGGCCAGCAACATACCGTGACCGTGTACAAGCTCATCGCCAAGGACACGATCGAGGAGCGCATTATGCAGATGCAGGAGTCCAAGCGCGACCTGGTCAACAGCGTGCTCGGCGGCGACGGCATCTCGTCGGCGCTGTTTACCCGCGAAGATGTTCTGGCGCTGCTGGGCGGCGACGGGCGCTAACCCGCTCGGGTGGGGCCGCCAGGGCGGATAGCGCACGCTGCCCCATCGTCCCCGCCCGTTATGTGTTCATTTGCAATGCCGTGGATGGTTTGTCTGCCTTTGGGCATAAGAACCATCAAGAACATTGGCACGTCAGCAAAGGAGAACATCATGGCGAAATTCTTTAAGGACCCCGACGGTAAGCTCATTGCCGCCCTTGGCAACGACGTTGCAACCCCTGCCGGTTGCACGGAACTGACCGCAAACACTGAGGACGCGGCGCACGAGAAGCACGTGCCTGTTGTCGAGACCGAGCGCGACGGTCACGTGATTCGCGCACGCGTTGGCTCGGTCGAGCACCCCAGCCTGCCCGAGCACTATATTGAGTGGATCGCCCTTGAGGCCGAGGGCCGCTTAGAGGTCCATTACCTTGAGCCCGGCATGAAGCCCGCGACGTTTTTTGCCGGCGGTTCCAAGACCGGTACCGTCTATGCCTACTGCAACCTGCACGGGCTGTGGTCCGCGACGTTCTAGGAGCGCGCCCCCGCTCGGGGTATCATAGCTAGCATATGCACATGCGAGCGCCGACTGCATCATGCGGCCGGCGCTTTTACTACGATTTCGATGGTTTACGACGGAAAGGGCTGAGCCATGAAGCTCGCGCTTGCACAGATCGATATGCGCCTGGGTGATATTGAGGGCATTTGCGGCCGCATCGAGGACCAGGCTCGTCTGGCCCACGAGCGCGGGGCGCGCGTGCTGTGCGTTCCGGCTCCGCTCTTTATGGGCGCCATGCCCGGTGGCCTGGTGGGCGCTGCCGACTTTGAGCACGACATGCTTGCCGGCTTGACTGGTGTCGCCGAGCGCATCCAGGAGCTTGACATGATCTGCATCGTGCCCGCGGCGGTTTCGTTTGAGGGTCAGCCGCTGCTCGACTACATGATGCTCAAGGACGGTCATGTGGTGCCGGCGCGTTCGAGCATTGCCCTGCAGCGTGGCGAGAACAACGACACGCGTTGGGCGCCGCCGGTGTTCGACGTGGACGGCGTGCGCATCGCCGTGATTTTTGACTTGGACCGCGAACTCGAGATGTTGCCGACCGGTGTTGACCTCATTGCGTATTTCCAATTCAATGCGTTTGACATGACCGACCGCGAGGCTGCCGCCATTGCCGCCGTTCGCAGCGGCGCCTACCGCAAGATCGCATCCAAGCGCAGCGTGTGGTTTGCCTGTATGGCGCCGGTCGGTGCTTATGACGAGTCGGTGTATACCGGCGGTTCGTTTGTGCTCGACGACTGTGGTCGTGTGGTGGCCCAGGCGCCGTGTTTTGAGGAGAGCCTGCTGGTTCAGGAGATTCAGCGCGGCGTGATGCTCGATGCCCTGGAAGATCACGAACTGCCCGAGTTCCGTTCCGAGGAGTGGCTGTGGCAGGCGCTGGTGCTCGCCGTGCGCGACAACGCCCGAGCCCACGGTGCGTCGCGTGCTGTGGTGGCGCTCGAGGGCGACTTGCCGTCGTCCCTGCTGGCGGCGCTGACCGTCGACGCTCTGGGCCCGCGTAATGTGATTGGCCTGGTGCTGGGGCGCAACCGTATCTTTACGCCGGCGCAGGAAGAGGCCGAGGCTGCCCGCTGTGCCGCCGTCCGCGCCATCGCCGAGCGTCTGCACATTCGCACCGTCGAGCGCGATGCACCGGATGCGGCGCGTGTGCTCGATCGCGACGTGTCGGCGGGCGATGCCGAGCGTCTGCGCTCGCGCACGCTGGGCCTCATGCTGGAGGACACGGCGCTCGAGCTGGGTGCGATGGCGCTGAGCCCGCTGTCCAAAACCGAGTACGCGCTGGCGGCGCCGGCGCTTTGCGGCGGCTACCAGGGCGATTACGCGCCCTTTGGCGATGTGTACCTGGCGACGCTTGAGTTTGTGGCGCGTGTGCGCAACCGCACGTCTGCCGTGGTGCCCCAAGAGCTCGTGACGCTCAACGCGGTGGAAGATTGTATGGAGCGAGTGCTGGCGCAGGCGCTCTCGACGCTCGACGGTCCGGTCGATATGCTCGACCGCGCGGCACAGCTGCTCGGCGGGCTTGAGCCGGGTGAGG
>DXZV01000021.1:9770-14781 GCA_019419485.1 Collinsella sp. | reverse complement strand
CGCTCGAGAAGGCTGACGCCACACAGGTCGAGGTCGATGGCGCGCTCGAGGCGCACGTGGACCGCAATCGATCTTTCGACGACATCCCGATGGCCGCTGGCAAGCCTGAGGCCTGCTCGCTGCTGCTGATGCTTGTGCGTCAGGGCGAGGCCGCCCGCCGCATGCTGCCGACGGCGTCGATCGTCTCAGCCCGTTCGTTTGTCGAGCGCGCCTGGCCGTACATGCTCGCGTGGTCCGACCTGGGGCTTAACGGCAAGGAGCGTATGACGGTCGATTCGCTGGCGCGCGCCGAGGTGCGCCGTTTTGCTGACGAGGATACGAGCGAGCGCGTGCGAAACGAGATGATGGGCGTGCTGGGCGAGCTACTGGGTATTTCGCCCGAGCAGATGGAGGAGCTGCGCTCCGAGGACGGCCAGCGCCGCCTGCACGAGGGTATGAAGAAGTTTGAGGGCGAGGTCCAGGACGCCATCGATAAGATGATGGGCGGCCAGGGTGGCCCGCAGGGTGGGCCCCAGGGTGGCCCGATGCCGCATCCGCCGGTGGATCCGAGGCAGTTTCCCTTTTTCTCTCAAAACTAACTATGGGATAGGATTCGCTTCCAACCCCGACACTTCAACTAAGCATCTTGGCCCCGTTGTGTTATTCTAGAACAGACGTTCGTGAATGATGCTCGGGGCCTTGCCTTGTGCTGTACTTGTGACGAGGGGAGGTTGGCTTGGTCATTTTGGGTATCGACCCCGGTTTGGCCCATACGGGTTGGGGGATTATCGAGGAGCGGCGCGGCGAGGTTCGCTGCCGTGCCTACGGTTGTATCGAGACCAGCGCGGGTAGTCCGCTCGCGGTGCGCCTGTCGCATATCGCCCGCGACCTCAAGGGCGTCGTGGAGCGTTATCGACCCGATACTGCTGCTATTGAGAGCATCTACTTTGGCGCTAATGTCCGCTCGGCAATCCCCACGGCACATGCCCGCGGTGCCGCGCTCGTGGCGCTTTCGGAGTGCGCGCTCGAGATCGGCGAGTACACGCCTATGCAGATCAAGCAGGCTGTGGTGGGTACCGGCGCCGCGGACAAGCGGCAGGTCGCCTACATGGTGCGCACGCTCACGCAGCTCGACCACGACCCTCATCCCGACCATGCCGCCGATGCCCTGGCTTGCGCCATCTGCCACGTAAACCTCAGCCGCACCCGCGCCCTCACCGGTGGCGAGTTCTATCAACAGAGAGGAACCGGATACTGATGATTTCCCAGCTCCACGGAACGCTTGTCGAGGCCACGATGAGCTCTGCTGTCGTCGACGTGTCGGGCGTTGGCTTTGAACTCGGCATTTCTGGCGGCACTGCGGCCACGCTGCCTACGCCCGGCGGTGAGGTGCGCCTCTATACCCGTATGCAGGTGCGCGAGGACGCTATGACACTTTTCGGTTTTTCCTCTAAGGATGAGCGCACGATGTTCGACCGGCTTGTGTCCGTCTCGGGCGTTGGCCCGCGCTTGGCGCTCGCCGTACTTTCCACCTATACCGTGGGACAGCTGTATTCCCTGGTGATGGCCGAGGACGACAAGGGCATGGCCAAGGTGCCCGGCGTGGGCAAAAAGACCGCCCAGCGCCTCATCTTGGAGCTCAAGAGCACCTTTGCCAAGGACAAGGGCTTTGTGCCGGTCGATGCGATCCCCGGTCAGGTTGCGATGCCCGTGCCCGCCGCCGCTCCTTCGGCGATCGATGACGCCCGTGCGGCACTCCTTTCCATGGGCTTTAGCCCGCAGGAGACCGATGTCGCTCTGAGCGGGTATGATGGGCAGGATATGCGTGTCGAGGATTTGCTCGGCGCGGCGCTTAAGCGACTCGGAATGGATGCGTGATGTGGGAAGCCGATGACTCTCAGGACCTGTGGGCGACGCCCGGCAACTCGCCGGCGGCATCCATGGCGCACGGCGAGCGCATGGTGGGCTCGGAGCTGACGGCCGAGGACCTCGATGTCGATCGCACTTTGCGCCCCCAGCGCCTGGACGATTACTGCGGCCAGGAGCATATCAAGCAGAGCCTGCGCGTGTTGATCGAAGCGGCGCAGAGCCGTGGGGAGACGCTCGACCACGTGATCTTCTCGGGTCCTCCGGGCCTGGGCAAGACCACGCTGGCCACCGTAATCGCCAACGAGTTGGGCGCTCAGATAAAAACGACGAGTGGCCCGGCCATCGCGCGTACGGGCGACCTGGCGGCCATCCTTACCAACTTGCAGCCGGGTGATGTGCTGTTTATCGACGAGATCCACCGCCTCAACCGTTCGGTCGAGGAAGTCCTGTACCCCGCGATGGAGGACTTTGCCCTCGATATCGTGATTGGCAAGGGTCCGGCGGCGCGCTCGATTCGCCTGGATATCCCCAAGTTTACGCTGGTAGCAGCAACGACCCGCTCAGGCATGTTGACCGGCCCGTTGCGCGACCGCTTTGGCATTTCATATCGCCTGGATTACTACACGGTCGAAGAGCTCGCGCAGATTGTGACGCGCTCGGCAACTATTCTGGGCGTGGCGATCGACCATCCCAGTGCACTTGAGATCGGCTCGCGTTCGCGCGGCACGCCGCGTCTTGCCAACCGCCTGCTCAAGCGCGTGCGCGATTACGCACAGGTGCGCGGCAACGGTCCCATCGAGCTCGATATCTGTCGCCAGGCGCTCGAGTTCTTCGAGATCGACGAGCTCGGCCTGGACTGGATGGATATTCGTATCTTGGAGACGCTTGCCAAGACGTTCTCCGGTCGTGCCGTGGGACTTACGACCCTTGCCAGCGCGGTGGGCGAGGACCCGGGCACGCTCGAGGATGTCTATGAGCCCTATTTGCTGCAGTGCGGGTTGATGATTCGTACGCCGCAGGGCCGTCAGGCAACGCTTCGCACCTTTGAGCATTTGGGTATCGAGCCAGCCGTTTAGAGTCGGGTTTGTTTTGGCTAGTCTGTAGGCTATCGCTGAGCATTGGATAAACATATCGCCATTCATCGGTTACGGGTGTTTTACTATTGCGCGCCCGTGCTATGCTGAATTGGTCTTTTTCTCATTCGGTAACGAAAGGACCGCCCATGCCTACTGACATCGAAATCGCACGTTCTGTCACGCCGCTGCCTATTACCGAGGTGGCCAAGAACGCCGGCGTCGACGTTAAGCACCTTATTCCGTACGGCTTCGACAAGGCTAAGGTCGACTATTCACTGCTCAACGAGCCGACCGATCACCAGGCCAAGCTCGTCCTCGTGACCGCTATCAACCCAACGCCTGCGGGCGAGGGCAAGACCACCACGACCATCGGTCTGGCCGATGGCCTGCGTCGTCGCGGCGTCAAGAGTGCCGTGGCCCTGCGCGAGCCTTCGCTCGGCCCCGTCTTTGGTGTTAAGGGCGGTGCTGCCGGCGGCGGCTGGGCTCAGGTGATCCCCATGGAGGATATCAACCTGCACTTTACCGGCGACTTCCATGCCATCGGTGCTGCCAACAACCTGCTGGCCGCCATGCTTGATAACCACATCCAGCAGGGCAACCAGCTTGGCATCGACGTTAAACGCATCACTTGGAAGCGCGTCGTCGATATGAACGACCGTCAGCTGCGCCACGTCATCGACGGTATTGGCGGTAAGGCCCAGGGCGTGCCGCGCGAGGACGGCTTCGATATCACCGTCGCCTCCGAGGTCATGGCAATCCTGTGCCTGTCTACGAGCATCAGCGACCTCAAGGAGCGCCTGGGCGAGATCGTCGTCGGCTACAGCTTTGCCGGCGAGCCCGTCCGTGCCCGCGACCTTAAGGCCCAGGGTGCCATGGCCGCGTTGCTTAAGGACGCGCTCAAGCCCAACCTGGTGCAAACGCTCGAGGGCACGCCCGCGTTTGTCCACGGCGGTCCCTTCGCCAACATCGCCCACGGCTGCAACTCTATCATGGCCACGCGTATGGCGATGCGCTTTGGCGATGTTGCCATTACCGAGGCCGGCTTCGGTGCCGATCTGGGTGCCGAGAAGTTCCTCGACATCAAGTGCCGTATGACGGGCGTTCGCCCCAGCGCCGTCGTGGTCGTCGCGACCGCTCGTGCGCTGAAGTACAACGGTGGCGTCGCCAAGGCCGACCTCAACGAGGAGAACCTCGAGGCACTCAAGGCCGGCATGCCCAACCTGCTGCGTCACGTCGACAACATCCAGAACGTTTATGGTCTGCCCTGCGTGGTCGCCATCAACCGCTTCCCGACGGACACCGAGGCCGAGCTTGCGCTCATCGAGTCCGAGTGCCAGAAGCTCGGCGTCAACGTTAAGCTTTCCGAGGTCTGGGCCAAGGGCGGCGAGGGCGCGCTCGAGCTTGCCGATGAGGTCATGCGTCTGATTGAGCAGCCGAGCGAGCTCAAGTTTGCCTATGAGGACGGCGCCGATGTGGCCGACGCTCTTGAGGCCATTGCCACCAAGGTCTACCGCGCCGACGGTGTTGACTTTACGCCGGCCGCCAAGCGCCAGCTCGCCGAGCTGCGCGAGAACGGCTTTGGCAACCTGCCGGTGTGCGTGGCCAAGACGCAGTACAGCTTTAGCGACAACGCCAAGGCCCTGGGCGCTCCCGAGAACTTCCGCATCACGGTGCGCGAGCTCAAGGTTTCCGCCGGTGCCCACTTTGTGGTCGCACTGACTGGCAGTGTTCTGACCATGCCGGGCCTGCCCAAGGTCCCTGCGGCCGAGAACATCGACGTCGACAACGACGGCAACATCACCGGCCTGTTCTAAGCCTGCTGCCCATAGCTGCTTGTCCGCCCCGCCGTGCCCACAAGGCCCGGCGGGGCTTTTTTATCCTTAGGCCCGCGCATGTCTTGTAGATACCGACGGGCTCTGCCCATCATAGGCTTTTGCGCGGGTAGAATGCATGGATAACTTGATGCTCACGCGCGACGGAAAGGAATCGTTGCATGGATCAGGACAAGACAACCGTGATGGGCGGCTACGGTTCCGCGCAGGCTGGCGATAGCGCCGATGCGACCCGCGTTGTTCCCAACCCCGGAT
>DXZV01000021.1:5092-9760 GCA_019419485.1 Collinsella sp. | reverse complement strand
CCCCGCCGCGACGCAGCCTTCTGCCGAGCCCACCCGGGTTATGGGCTATGGCGACACGGCGCAGGATTCTTGCGCTGCATCTTCGCAAGGCCCCTATGGCAACGCAGCTCCGGACCCGTTTGATTATGCGTCGCAGGATTCTTATGCCGCTTCGACACCGAATCCCTATGATGACCTGCCGCAGAATCCCATTCCGCAGCCTCAGCAGACGACGTATATGCCTCGCACGGCGCAGCCTCGCTACGAGTCGCGCGAGCCGTATCGCGAGTACCCCAAGTCGATTCCGCAATATGGCGAGGACGAGGAGAAGAAGCCGTCGCGTTCGTCGAGCGTGATCAAGAAGATCCTCATCGTGCTGGCGATCTTCTTTGCGCTGTCGGTTGTGTTTGCCATCGTGTCGGGCATGCTCAACAAGCGAGGGAGTTCAACGGCCGATACCACTGCCGAGCAAACCGAGTCCGCCTCGTCTAGCACCGTCGATCTGAGCGATATCCCGGGGCAGTACTGGTCCAACGCCAAAAAGCTTCTCAAGTCGCGCGGCGCCGATCTTTCGAATGCCGTGGTCCTGACTGATGATGGCTCAACGCCCGTCATCGATGCCAACTGGGTCGTCACATCTGCCTACTACAACGCTGACGGCAACCTGGAGGTCCAGCTTACGCGCAAGGACGGCTCGTCGGGCAATGCGTCCGGCGATCAAGGCACCACGGACAGCTCGAGCTCCAACACGCTGGAGGACCTGAGCAATAAGGCGCAGGAATTGGGAGACAAGGCGCAAGAGCTGGGCGATACGGCACAAAACCTGGGCGATACCGCGCAGAACTTGGGAGACATGGCGACGGATGCCTGGAACGCCCTACAAAACGGCATTTCGGGCGCACAGGGAAACTAGCGGCCGAGCGGCTAGAGCCTTAGCGGTGCAAACAAAAACGGGACGCAGGATCGCGTGACCGGGCGCATAGGCGCGCTGGTCGGCGGTCCTGCGTCCCGTTTTGCTGTCGATTACAGCTGCTCTGCCGGACGCTCGGGCGAGCTAAAGCCGGAGTCAAACGTGACGACGCATGATGCATCGGGCCTGCGCTCGTGCACGATGCGCGTGACGAGCTCCAGCAGCTCCTCGTCGGATATGTCAAAGCCGTCGGGACGCACCAGGTCAAACGAAACAAAGCCGTCGTGCTCGTGCAAGTCGTGGATGGAAAGCGCGGGGTCGATCTGCGCTACGCCGCGCTTGACCCAGCCGCGCAAGTCATCGCCGGTTGTTGCAATGGGGTCGCAGTGCAACGTGATGGCGATGCCCATCTGGCGTTTGATATCGTGTTCGATGGTGTCCAGAATCTCGTGGTGCTCAAAGGCATCGCCCTCGCCGGGCATTTCCACGTGTGCACTGGCAAACTGGCGGCCGGGGCCGTAGTCGTGCACCATGAGGTCATGAGTGCCCAGGACCTGGGGGTACGACATGATCCTGTCGCGGATTTCCTGGACGAGTTTGGGGTCGGGCGCTTGTCCCAGCAGCGGGCTGATGGCGTCGCGCACCAGGCCCATGCCGCTGATGCAAATGAAGATGCCCACGCCCAGGCCCGCCCAGCCATCGAGGTCAAAGCCGGTCGTTTGCGAAATGAGCGCCGCCGCCAAGACCGAGCCCGAGGCGATGACATCGTTTTTGGAATCCTGCGCCGTGGCGATGAGCGTCTCCGAGTCGATGCGATTGCCCAGCGTGCGGTTGAACGCCGCCATCCAGAACTTGACGAGCATGGATGTAGCCAGTGCCGCAAGGGAAACGAGTGTGTAAGCGGTGGGGGAGGGCTTGATGATCTTGGTAACGGACTCGAGCACCAGGTTGATGCCGACGGCACAAACGAGGACGGCGACAACCAGACCGGCGAGGTATTCGTAGCGGCCGTGGCCATAGGGGTGGTCTTCGTCTGCCGGGCGGCTGGCAAGTCGGAATCCGAGCAGGCTCACGATGTTGCTCGACGCATCGGAGAGATTGTTGAAGGCGTCGGCGATGAGCGAGACGGAGCCGGCGAGTAGGCCCGCGATGCCCTTGGCCAGACACAGGGTAATGTTGAGGCCAATGCAAATGAGGCTTGCGGCAAAGCCCGCGTTGGTACGGCGAGTCGTATCGACCGGCTCGCCCTCGCTGCCGGGAACAAGCGTATGTACCAGCCGATTTACAAATAGCATGGCGATCGTCCTCACAATCATGGTTAAGGGGATAGTGTAGCTCGCATGGGCGCACCGTGCGCCGGTGCTCAGAAAATGCAGTAATGGTCTGCTGGAGCTAACGAGCGGCCCTTCTTGTCCGACCGGGTGCTCCATTTTGGGCCACATGGGTATGGGCATGTGCCTGCCTGCCCGACATACTTAATGTCGACAGCCCCTGCGCAAAGGAGGACGTATTCATGGACGAGATGTTTGCCATTAAATGCCAAAACTGCGGCGGCCCTATGTACTCACACCAGGCTAAACGCAGCTTTGAGTGCGCCTATTGCGGCACGGTCGTTCCGTGGCAGGCCGATGCGGGGGAGCCCAAGAGCGCCCTGGGCATTCGCCATACGCCACTGACGGTTGTCGATGGACTGCTTAAGCTCACCCACGTGTCGCAGCTCGAGCGCCCGGAGGACCCGGACTGGTATTTCTTTAATTCACACTGGCGCAATCAGTCGGTTCTGGAGCATCTGCTGTGGGAGGACCGCGGCACGGCGCAGGAGTTCCAAGAAGCCACGCACGTGAGCATTCCCTGCCCCTTCTGTGGAGCGTCCTTTGAAGGCGAGTCCACTCAGCGCGTGCTTGAGTGCCCGTCCTGCGGAAATAAGATCGGCGTTGCCGACCTACTCAAGCCCGGTACCTTTAGCAAGCGTCTGACCATGGGCGTTGGTGCCGAGTACGTGCCTGAGCAGGGTATTCCTTGCGAGATAACGCCGCAGCAGGCACGTGCCAACGCGCTGCAGCTGGTGCGCCAGTATCCCGATGCCTTTGCCGGGCACGACGTGGAAGACGCGATTCAAAATGACATGTCGCTCTTCTACTTCCCCATGGCGCTCGCGGATTTGCGCATGATGGCGTCCTTCCCGGGCAAGGGGCTGAGCAAGGAGACCCTGGTGTACTACGAGGTGCTCGACTGGGCGTATCCGCGGGCAAACTACCTGGACGTTCGCCTTATGGGCATTTTGGAGCCGTGGGACTTTGCCAAGGTTGGGCCGTTCGATCCCGCTATGCAGGAAGGCGACTTCCGCGTTGTCTCCGTCGATGCGTCTACCAAGGACCAGGTGGTCATTGATAAGCTGGCGCTCGACATTGCCGGCAACGATGCCGAGGCGGTGCTGGGGCTCAATAAAAAGAGCATCCGCACCTGGGCGCGCAAGGCTCGCAAGCATAAGGACGGCCTGGTGATGGTGCCGGTCTACTTTGTCGATCGCCCGGCGACGGACAGCCGCGATGGCGAGCAGGTGCGCATTGCCGTAAACGGCCAGACGGGCCGCGCGGCCGCGGCGGTGTTTAGCGACAAGCGTGAGACGCATGTGGTGGCGCCGCTCAACCCGAGTCTGCATCTGTCCGGAGAAAGCACCGTGCACGCCACGCCCATCGAGGTCAAATACGTTAAATCGCCCTTCCTATACCAGATCGTGCGCCGTGGAGACGGCGAACAGCCGCGTCAGGTGGCAGCGGTTGCCGAGGGTTCCTACCGAGAAGAAAAGCCCAAACGTCGCGGCCTGCTGGGTGCGCTATTTGGTAAGTAGGGGAGTGGTGTCAGTTGGCGCTGCGATCCGATAGCTAGAGGAACGGGGCAGCTCGCAGGAGTGCGGACTGTCGTCTGATTGTTTGAGGGTGCCAGATGTAAATAATCGGTGGAGCGGCTGCAAAAGAGCCGTCTCGCTGGGTAAAATCAGGATGTGCCGCGGAACCCGCTCCTCAGCTAGTCACACTTCGGAAGCGCGGGCAACGCAGGTATTATCGTCTAAAGGGCCGGCTGCAACCGGCCCTTTTTATGACTCCCTTCGCTATCCGTTACTGCTTATATTCCCGCCAGATCGAGTAGAGGTTCCGGGCAATGCCGGTCACATACATCGAGAGGCGCAGGATTTCAAGAAACAAGTTCATAGGCTTCACCCCAATCGGAGATCGGAGCGTTGCCCGCAGGCGGATTCCGCGGCAGTCAAGATTTTACCTCACAGGCCGCGGTGGGAGACATCCTGCCCATTCCATGGTTTGGAACAGTGTCGATCTAACGGGCAATCAAACCCCTAGCACTCTTTGAATTGAGCAAGCATCTGCCCGAAGAAGCTGAGCCCGGATGGCTCATAAATGAGTGAGCCGCCATCTTCGGTTCGGTAGACCCCGCAGGGGAGGTAACGCCCGTCGGGGAGAACATAGAGGTTGGCTTCTTCCTTCAGTCCTGCTGGAAATAGCGGAATCCCGTTTTCGTCCACTTGGAACTCGTCTATATTTGCGATCTTTCTTTCCGTGGTGCCTCCTGGTCAGTTTCTATCGTAAGTGCGCCCTAAAACAAACACTGCTCTATCAGCTCTTTACCGCGCAAGGCGTCGGTCCACTCCTGCGGAATTGCGTCGATGCCGTATACCGTGCCGGCGAGGGCGCCGGCAACGGCTGCGGTGGTATCGGTGTCGTCGCCTAGGTTGACGGCGGCAAGCACGCAATCTTCGTAGC
>DXZV01000021.1:1242-5082 GCA_019419485.1 Collinsella sp. | reverse complement strand
AGCTGTTAGTGTTGACGAAGCACCAGGTGGCTGCCTTAAGCGTGTCGCGCACGAAGCCACCTGACTTGATCTCCTGCTCAGGCATGCCTTTCAGATGGAGTGCCCACGAGGGGAGCGCGTCGTTCATCACATTCCTCATCAGCTCAACAAATATGATGCATGCATCGGTTGATGTTCTGTGGGCGTGCGTGATTGCCGAGACCTCGCGGATCTCGTTGTCCGTCGCATCGGTGAACGCTAGGGGAGCGATGCGCATGAGCGATCCGTTGCCGTTGTCGCGCTCGCCGGAGCCTCCTTTGCCGGTGTGCAAAGCGCGGGCGGTCGTGCCGCCGTAATCGAAAACGCCGTCGATCGTATACTCGCCACGGGCAATCCAACTTACGAACTTGTCGCGCATGTCCGCGGTGTCGATGTGCCCAAGCTCCCTAATCGAGTCGCAGGTAGCAAGCGTCATGGACGTGTCATCGCTCCAGGTGCCGGCGGGCTGCCCATGCGTGCCGTAGCCGATCATGTCGGTGCATTCGAACGTGCCGCGGGGCCTGAACTCGTAGGGAACGCCCAGTGCGTCGCCGACGGCGAGCCCATAGATGCAGTCGCGCAGTGTTGTTTTCGGTCTGTCTGTCATGGAAAGCTCCTCTTATCCCAGGTGATGTGGAGCGCCATCGGTGGTGTCGGTCGCAACGTATTGCTATCCTTGTGCTTCGCCATTAGTCGCTTCGTTGATGGCGCGGTACTCGGCACTCAGCTCGCGCGCCAGCTCTTCCTTACTTGGAAGATACGGCAGGTATTTGGCGGCAAACACTTGGTCGTTGTCTTCGGGCAGCGTGTACTCGACAATCGAATCGCTTTTGTCCGCGCAGAGCACGATGCCTATGGGCGGATTGTCGCCTTCGTTCATGAGCTCACGCGTGTAGTAGTTCACATACATTTGCATCTGGCCCAGGTCCTGATGCGTAAGGTCATCGGTCTTAAGGTCGATGAGCACGAAGCAGCGCATCAGATAGTTGTAAAACACAAGGGCAATATAGAAATGGCGCCCATCAAAGGTGATGCGCTTTTGGCGCGCCTCGAAAGCGAAACCACGGCCAAACTCCAACGAGAATCGGCGCATTCGTTCATGTACCAGGCGCGAGCATCAGGGTCGGGAATGCGCATCAACCTGCGGTAATGAGTCCAGCTCAATTCGCTACGCAGTGCGTCGCGAATTGGAAACGCAAGAAAGAACTGACATTGCTGTGCTGTCTGGCACCTTCGCATGGGGGCCTTGCGGTGGTTAAAATGTGGCAATAGAGACAGTTTTAGCGAACCCCACGGGAGTGACGCGTATGGACAACAACACGCTGCTATTCCAGGATAAAGGTTCGGGTAGGTTTAAAGACGTTAAGATCTACCCCAATCGTATCGAGGTGCTCAAGAAGGGCACTTTCGGCGGCAAGCACACCGAGATTGTCTACCTTAAGGACATCACGGGGGTCAACAGGATCAAGGGTCGCGACGTTTCCCTGCGTAACAGGCTGTTGACCGCTTGCGTCTTTAGCCTGAGTAGCCGTGCGAAGGCCCAGGAGTTTGTTAACGCGCTGAACATGGTGATGTAGCCGATAGCGGCGTTCGGGCCAAGGTAAAAATCGGGGGCACAGAACGGTGTTCTGCGCCCCCGATTGAGTCGATGTGTCTAAAAGGCCGGCTTGCCTATTCGACAACGTCCTCGTTGTTTTCACCGTCACTGGCAAGCATCGCCGCGCCGGCAACCGTTGTCGCCATGGCGGCAGCGGCGAGCCCGGCGGCAATGCCGGAGCCGTCGCCCGTGTCGGCGAGTTTTCCGCCCGAGCCCTTGCCCTTGTTACCCTTACCGTTCTTATCAGCGCTGCCTGCGTTGGAACCCGTGCCGCTGCCGGTGCCGGTGCCGCCTGCACTGTCCGAGGCCGCTACGGTAAAGCTTGCGGCTCCGTCGCTGGCGAGCGTGTAGTTTTGCGCCGCGTTGCCCAAGAGACCGTTCACGCGCACCCAGTACGTTCCTGCGGCAAATGTTTCGCCCTCGGCCATTGCTGTGCCCGGAGCGCCGTTCGCGTCGTGCACAAACTCGAGCTGGGCCGTGCAGGCATCGGTTTCGAGCTTGCCCTCGAGTGATGCCGCAATCTTGGCGCGCACGTCTTCGCCGGCCTTAAGGCCTTCGAGTCCCTCAAAATGGGGCGTCAGCGCGCGTGGATCGATATCGATGGGCACAGAGCCCTGCAGCCCCGTAACGGTCTCGTTGCCCAGGGCGTCGACATCCACGTATTCAATGGCAAACGCATGGCCCGAAGCTGTCGCGTTGAGCGCGTTGCTGCTGTCGGCAAGGCGGAAATGACCCTCGCCAACGGTCTTGCCATCCTGGAATGAGGCATCGCTCAGCGAGTCGCCGTACGTCATGCGCATGCGGGTCGGGAGATAGTACGGGAGATAGTACGAAGCCGTCTGCTTGTGCTCCGTATCGTAATTGCGCTGATAGATGCTCCGGGCCAGCGCCGCATCAACAAAGTCGGATGCGATGATGCCAATGTGCTTGAGGTAATCTGACTTTGTATCCTCGATGCCGCTGGGATTGATGTACGGGCTCTTATACAGATGCTCGTTGACTACTCGTGCCGAGGTAAAAGGATTGCCTCCGTGCGACAAGCCCGTGCAGCTGGTGTAGTTGATAGACCAGCAACGCTCCAGGACTTTCTCCTTGGCCCCGTTATCGTCCTCGACATCTACCTCGTTGCGCGTGCGCCCGGTCGTTTCCTTCAGCGCATTATCGACCCAGCTGAGCTTGTCGGTTCCCGTGAGTTTGTACTTGTCCTGGGCGTATACCTTGGTGCAATAGGGCTCTTTGTCGCCTGTTTCCCCCGCGGCTTCAAAGCCCCGCGCGTCTTGGACGAGACACATAGTGGCGCTGTCGGAGTGAGCCTTGATCTTGTCATCCCATTCGGTAAGGTCGAGGCCCCACGTGTGGCCGCTTACACTGTTGCCGGCGAGCCTAAATCGACGCAGCAGAACGATCTTTCCGCGCACCTCGTGTAGCGTGGGGATTCGGCTCGACGTATAGAACAGTTTGGGGTTGTCGTCCAAAACCTTGGCGAAAGCCGTCGTAACACTTTCGTCGGTAGCCTCGTCGTTGCCTCGTGATACAAGCATGATGAGCGCTTCTGTCGGGTTTTCGTTCAAAAACGTTTTGAAGTAGCCTATGACATCGGAAAGATGCATAAAGTACGCGTCTTTTTTGAGCAGGTAGTAATCCCCGTGGTCGATACCGGGGTTGTCGCCCTTTCCGAGCCGGATATCAAAATAGCGAATGCCTTCGAGCAACTGCGTGGGAATGTAATCCTGCTGGCATTTTACTTGCGAGGATTGGGGCTCGGTGTCGTTGTCCACACTGCAAGTGCTCGAATCGTGCGTGCCCGGGATGCTCAGCTCGTCGAGGAACTTGTTGTCGTCGACGTATTTCATCCAACATGGCCCATCGACGTAGCTGCTGTACGTGATCCAGTCGAGGCTGCTAACCGTGGCATCGTTCTTTTTCATGTCGTAACCGATAAGTTCGAGCTCCCACGGAATGCTCTTACTCTTATGGCAGATCTTATTGTTGTCCTGGTCTTCGCCGTTCGATTCTATTGCCAGGTACTTAATGTCTTTTTTCTCGGTTTCTTTCTCGACCGTGCGGTCTCGGATGATATAGGTTCCGTTTGATTGACGCTCGAACGCAAAAGAGCGGCTGGGCTTGCCGTCATGCTCGCCACTCCATACGTGGATGACCTTTCCGTCTTTGTCCGAGTCGCCATCGACCGACCAAATGCTGTAGCCCGTCTTTTTATGCTCTTC
>DXZV01000021.1:696-1232 GCA_019419485.1 Collinsella sp. | reverse complement strand
AGCAAGGTGCGGATAGCATACCAGTTTGTATCGTCATTCTTGGTCGTTACGTTCTCAAGGATGAGCTTGCTGGACGTGCCGTCATTAAACAGATGGCAGACGTTGCCGATGACGTTGCCGTCTTCGTTAACGCTTGCGGTACGAAAATAGCCCGCGGGGCGAAGGCGAATGACGAAATTGTCGAGGCTGACTGCTGGCTCGGCCGTGCCGTCCGCAAAGGCTGCCCGCGGGCTAATGCCCAGCATGGCGGTTTCGGGCAGGCTTGCAAGTGGCGACAACGCCGCGAGTCCAAGGCCCAACGTAAATGCTCGGCGGCTGATGGCGTGATGTTCGGTCATAACTTCTCCATTCGCAGAGTGCGGTTATGCGATAGTTTTGGTCACTATACTGCTCAGATGTTTAAAGATGCTGGTTTAATTGTCTGCGCGGCACAATAAATCGGCGGGCGGACGTGTTGGGGTGTTTGTCGTTTTCGTACTGTTGCTACATTTGGAGCGGTTCCGGCGTCCGGCATCCTCGCGTTCGTTGGCTACCGG
>DXZV01000021.1:0-686 GCA_019419485.1 Collinsella sp. | reverse complement strand
TGTTAGCACTGCGCCCGTGTTTCCCGCTGCGCTCGCCAGTCGTTTAGCGCTTGATCTCGATATCCTCGAGCTTGACGTCCATGGCCTCGGTCTTTGCCTTGGCGATGTCGTCGACAAACTCCAGTGACTTCATCATGGTCTCGACGGCGTCCTTGTGCTCCTCGACGTTGTCGATGCGCACATACACGCTGCCACCGTCAACGTCGGTGAAGTACTCGGTCGTCACGCCGCCCGAGTGCGTAAAGTAGGCGTTGCGCCAGGTCTTGCCGTTGTACTTAATGGGATCGCTCTCGGTCCATCCGGAGTTGGCCTTCCACTTTGCCTCGTAGTCGAACAGTTCATCGGCGTTCTTGTCAGAGTCGAAGACGGGGATGAAGCGATCGCTGGCGTGCTCGCTCTCGGTGAACTTAAACTGGGCCCTGTCGGCGGTGTCGCCTGCGACGTCGGTGATCTCGACGCCCTCGGGGACCTCGACCTTAAACCAAATGAAGTCGGTCCTCATATCCACGGCTGGCTTTTCTGCTCCACCGCCACCGCCACTTCCGGTAGCGCCGCCGCTGCCACCGCAGCCCACCAGGGCAACTGCGGTAAAGAGGCTTATGCAGAGGGTGAGAATCGCAAAGGCCTTCTTTTTCATGGTCGTGTCCTCCTCGATCTGTAACCGCCCACGGATTACCTGCCTTTAC
>DXZV01000209.1 GCA_019419485.1 Collinsella sp. | reverse complement strand
GCGGTACTCGGCACCGTTGGCGATTCAGGCTGTGCGTCGCGCCGCCGGCATCGAGCTTTCGGCCGCGCTTGCCCGCGAGCTCGAGACCGTGCAGATTCCTAAGTTTGCCACGGACGAGTATTCCTGCCGCCGCGTGCCCGGCGTCGATTCTAGCGAGGTGCGCTAATGGCTGCCAAACTCATCGATCTTTCCTTTACGCTCAACGGCCGTAAGGTCAAGGTTCAGATTGCCCCCGACACCATGCTCTTTGCACTGTTGCGCGAGCAGGGTTGTGCGTCGGTGCGCTGCGCCTGTGAGACCACCAACTGCGGTCTGTGCACGGTGTGGCTCGACGGCGACCCGGTGCTGAGCTGCTCGGTTCCCGCCGCCCGTGTTGAGGGCCGCTCCATCACCACGCTCGAGGGCCTCAAGGCCGAGTCCGAGGCGCTCGCCCGTGCGATGGCTGCCGAAGGCGCCGAGCAGTGCGGTTTTTGCGCCCCCGGCCTCATCATGAACGTGCTTGCGCTCGCCCGCGCCGCCAAGGAGGACCCGAGCCTCGTCGCCACGCGCGAGGAACTCTCGCGCCAGCTCGCCGGCAACCTCTGCCGCTGCAGCGGTTACGAGAGCCAGCTGCGCGCCATCGTGCGCTTCCTCAACGAGTCCGGCGTGCAGGTGGGCTTTGAGATGCCCGAGCTGCCGGTCAACGACACGAGCTCCGACGGCGTCTCCTACAAGCAGATCACCCACAAGCAGCCCAAGAAGGACTCGAAGGCCCTGCTCGAGGGTCGTCCCGTCTACACCGGCGATATGGTGCCCGCCGGCGCCCTGATCGTCAAACTCAAGCGCAGCCCCTATGCCCGCGCCAAGATCCGCTCCATCGATACGTCGCGCGCCCTGAAGGTGCCGGGTGTCGTGGGCGTCTACACCTATGAGGACGTGCCCAAGCACCGCTTTACCATCGCCGGCCAGAGCTATCCGCAGCCGAGTCCCTACGACCGCCTGATTCTCGAGAACCTCGTGCGCTACCAAAGTGAGGAGGTGGCGATCGTCGCCGCCGAGACCGAGGAGGCCGCCGACAAGGCGCTCAAGCTCATCAAGGTCGACTATGAGGTGCTCGAGCCGCTGCTCGACTTTACCAAGGCACTCGATAATGACATCGTGGTCCACCCCGAGGGCGACGTAACATTTATGTTCCCGCAGGGCGGCGACGTCCCGCGCAACTTGGTATGCAGCGGCACGAGCGACTTTGGCGACTTGGACGAGGCCTTCGCCCAGAGTGACATCGTCTTTGAGCGCACCTACACCAGCCAGGCCACGCAGACCGCGCCTATGGAGACCTTCCGCGCCTTTGCGACGACCGACGCGTTCGGGCGCATTTCGGTGACCACCTCCACGCAGGTGCCCTTCCACGTGCGCCGCATGGTCGCGCAGTCGCTCGATATCCCGCAGTCGCAGGTGCAGGTCATTAAGCCGCGCATCGGCGGCGGCTTTGGCTCCAAGCAGACGGGCTGCTGCGAGATCTTCGTGGCGTTCGTGACCCAGCAGACCGGCCGTCCGAGTTACTGCTGCTACACCCGCGAGGAGACCATCACTGCGGGCAACTCGCGCCACCAGATGCAGATGACCGTTAAGCTGGGCGCCATGAACGACGGCACCATCACGGCCATCGATCTGCACACGCTGTCCAACGCCGGCGCGTACGGCGAGCACGCTACCACGACGATCGGCCTCTCGGGCCACAAGAGCCTGCCCATCTACAACCACGTGAAGGCGAGCCGCTTTAGCTGGGACGCCGTCTACACCAATACCAACCGCGGCGGCGCGTATCGAGGCTACGGTGCCACCCAGGGCCAGTTTGCCGTGGAGAGCGCCGTCAACGAGCTCGCCGACATGCTGCACATGGACCCCGCCGACCTGCGCCTTAAGAACATCGTGCGCGAGGGCGAGATCATGCCGCAGTATTACAACGAGAAGCTCAACGCCTGCGCGCTCGACCGCTGCCTGCTGCGCGCGATGGACATGATCGGTTGGCGCGACAAGCCGCTGGCCGTGGACCTGGGCGACCGCGTGCGCGCCCTGGGCTGCGCGCTCACCATGCAGGGCTCGGGCATCTCCAACGTCGACATTGCCGGCATCGACATGCGCCTGGAAGAGGACGGGTTCATTACCATCGGCACTGGCGCTACCGATAACGGCATGGGCGTCGACACGATCCTGGCGCAGATTGCCGCCGAGGAGCTGGGCGTGGAGAGCTCGCTCATTGTGGTACGCGGTGTGGACACCGACGTGTCGCCGTTCGACGCCGGCTCGTACGCGAGCTCGGGTACGTACGTGACGGGCATGGCCGCCAAGAACGCCGCGACCGAGCTGCGTGAGAAGATTTGCGCCAAGGCCGCCCAGATGTGGGACGTGGACGCCGCCGACGTGGTCTTCGACGGCCAGTACGTGCGTCTGTCCGATGAGCGTGCCGCGCGCGAGCAGAACCGCTACCTCACGCTGCGCGACTTTGCCAACCTGTGCGTCAAGAACATCGCGGGCGGCGACGCGCTCACCTCGCATTCCTCTGCCTGCCTGCCCGTTTCGCCTCCGCCGTTTATGGCCGGCATTGCCGAGGTCGAGGTCGACAAGGCCACCGGCAAGGTGACCGTGGTGGACTACGCGGCGGCTGTGGACTGCGGCACCGTGATCAACGAGTCGCTCGCGCGCGTCCAGGCCGAGGGCGGCATTGCCCAGGGCATCGGTCACGCACTCTACGAGATCGTCGAGCACGATGACCGCGGTCATCGTGCTCGACGATCTCGTAG
>DXZV01000208.1 GCA_019419485.1 Collinsella sp. | reverse complement strand
GGTGGGCGAGTCCGGTTGCGGTAAGTCCATCACCACGCTGGCCATCATGGGCCTGACCGATGAGGACGAGCACCTTTCCGGCGAGGTTCTCTGGGAGGGCCGCGACCTGCTCAAGATGAGCAAGAAGGAGTGGTTCGGCCTGCGCGGTACCGATATCGCCATGGTCTATCAGGACGCCCTGTCCTCGCTTAACCCCTCCATGCTCATTTCCGCCCAGATGAAGCAGCTCACCAAGCGTGGCGGCACCCGTAGCGCCGAGGAGCTCCTGGAGCTCGTGGGCCTCGATCCCAAGCGTACGCTCGAGAGCTACCCGCACGAGCTTTCCGGTGGCCAGCGTCAGCGTGTCCTGATCGCTATGGCCCTTACCCGCGACCCCAAGCTGGTCATCTGCGACGAGCCCACGACCGCTCTGGACGTTACCGTCCAGAAGCAGGTCATCAAGCTGCTCAACGACCTTCAGGCCAAACTCGGCTTTGCCATGATCTTCGTTTCGCACGACCTGGCGTTGGTCGCCGAGGTCGCCCACAACATCACGGTTATGTACGCTGGCCAGGTTATCGAGCAGGCGCCCACCAAGGAGCTGCTCACCAACCCGATTCACGAGTACACCCGCGGTCTTCTGGGTTCCGTCCTGTCCATCGAGAGCGGTTCGGGTCGCCTGCACCAAGTGCCTGGCGCCGTTCCGAGCCCGCGCGATTTCCCCAAGGGCGATCGCTTCGCGCCCCGCTCGAGCCATCCGCGTATTGGCCTGGACACCCGTCCGGTCTTCAAGCGCGTGCCCGGCACCGAGCACTTCTATTCCGAGCTCCCCGACGAGGTGCTCAAGGCAAATGGTTTGACCCCTCACGCGGAGGTGATGTAGATGAGCGAGACCGCAGTCAACGGCGTCGAGCCGATCATCTTCCTTGATGACGTCCACGTCACCTTTAGGACCCGTACCGGCTCGATTCTGCACCCCAACCTGGTTCACGCCGTCCAGGGTGTAACGATTAAGCTCATGCCCGGCCAGACGATCGGCATCGTCGGCGAGTCCGGTTGCGGTAAGTCCACCACCGCCAACGTCATGTGCGGCCTGCAGGCCCCCACGAGCGGCAAGGTCTACTTTAAGGGCAAGGACGTTACCAAACGTACCGCCGAGGACCGTCGCCACATGGGTCGCGTCATCTCGGTCGTGTTCCAGAACCCGGCCACGGCGCTCAACCCCCGCATGGTCGTTCGCGAGCAACTACTCGACCCCATGCGCGTCCACAACCTGGGTACCGAGGCCGAGCAGGAGGAGCGCGTCAAGGAACTCTTGGAGCTCACCGGTCTGCCCAGCTCCGCTGCCGAGGTTCTTCCCGGCCAGCTTTCGGGCGGCCAGCGCCAGCGCGTCGCAATTGCCCGTGCCCTGTCGCTGAACCCCGATGCCATCATCGCCGACGAGCCCACCTCGGCTCTGGACGTTTCAGTCCGCGCGCAGATTCTGAACCTGCTGACCGACCTTAAGAAGGAGCTCGGCCTGGCCATGGTGTTCATCAGCCATGACATCCAGACGGTCCGCTATATCTCTGACGACATCATCGTTATGAATGGCGGCAAGATCGTCGAGCAGGGCGAGGCCAAGCAGGTCTTCCAGCACCCCCAGGACCCCTACACCAAGATGCTGCTCGGCGCTGCGCCGTCGCTGCTGCATCCCAAGCTCGGCGAGTAGCCTCGCATTCCCTCCCGTGCGCCCGGTTCCCTTGCCGGGCGCACCTCCGTTGCGATTTCGAAAGGTTGGGTTCACGAGCCATGCCAAGTGCTCAGGAGCTACAACATCAATTTGATGAATATCGAGGCGCCATGCCCCGTCCATCAGATTTCGATCTCTTTTGGAAGGATCGCATGGCCGAGGCCGACGCCGTCGGGCTTGACTATGCGATCGAGACGGCATCGGTCGCCGATGCCGCGACCTGCCAGCTTTTCGACCTCTGGTATACCGGCATGTGTGGCGCGCGCCTGCATGCCAAGTACCTTAAACCCGTCTCGGACGAGCCCGTGCCATTGGTACTTCAGTTCCATGGGTATCCGGGTGCAAGCCGCAGCTGGTTTGAGCAGGCGTCGTTTGCGGGCATGGGCATGGCGCTCATCGCCCTCGACTGCCCCGGCCAAGGAGGTCCCTCCGAGGACATTGGTGGATTTGAGGGCACAACGGTTGCCGGTCATATCGTCGCCGGTATCGACGGCGACCCGGCCAACCTCTACTATGTCCGCTTGCACCAAGATATTCGCATCCTGTGCCGCATCGTTCGCGAGCTCGAGGGCATCGATCTTGCGCGTGTGTTTGTGAACGGCGCGTCGCAGGGTGGCGGTTTGGGCATTGCGACCTGTGCACTTAACAGCGAGCTTATCAATCGTGCCGCCATCCTCTATCCCTTCCTGTCAGATTTCCGCCTGGTCTGGGATTTGGATGCCGACGACATTGCCTACGAGGGCCTGCGCTATTGGTCTCGCTGGTTTGACGAGGACTCGACTCGTATTGACGAAGCCTATGCCAAGCTGGCGTACTTCGATTCCAAGAACTTTGCCCCTATGGTCAAATGCCCCGTGCTGTTTGGCACCGGCACAGCCGATATCGTCTGTCCGCCAGCGACGCAGTTTGCAGTCTATAACAACCTGACCTGCGAAAAGCGTCATGAGTTCTTTGAAGGCTTTGGCCACGAGGAGATTCAGGATTTTGACGATTTGATCATTCCGTTTTTCTGCAAGGGAGGGGAGGCTCATGTCTAAGTGCGAGAGCAATGTTGACGAGCTGATTGTCCCCGGGCTCGTGGGAATTCCTGGAAC
>DXZV01000207.1 GCA_019419485.1 Collinsella sp. | reverse complement strand
GGCCTGACCGTTGTCATGGTTTCGCATAGTATGGATGACCTGGCCAATTGCTGCGACCGCATCGTCGTGATGAACGAAGGTGCGGTGTTTGCAGAGGGAACCCCCGCGCAGGTGTTTGCACATGCCGATGAGCTCAAGTCGATCGGCTTGGGCGTACCTGCTGCCCAGCGCATGGCGTTGGCGCTCGCGGAGGCGGGCGTGCCGCTGCGTTGCGGCGGGCTCTATACGGTTGAGTCGCTGGCAGACGAGTTGGTGGACCTGCTAATCGGTCGCTCGGACGGTCCTTCTAACGTCGCGGACATTGCTAAATCCAAGACGGTCGCGCGAGAGGAGGGCTGCTAATGGAGGCGTTTTCGTTTGGCAGCTACTATCCGAGCGATAGTGCGATCCATCGCCTGGATCCGCGCACCAAGCTGCTCCTGGGCTTTGTGTTTTTAATCACGACGCTGACCGTCGGCGGCTTCCGCGGACTGGCTCCTGTCGCAATTTTCGTCGTGCTGATCTATGCCGTGTCCCGGGTGCCGGCTCGTCGCGTTCTGTCGTCGATGGCGCCGCTGCTGGCAATCGTCGTCGTGGTCGCGGTGCTCAACTTGTTTACCGATCAGAGTGGGCGCATCCTGTGGCAGCTCGGCTTTTTGCAGATAAGCGAGGGCTCGCTGCATTCCGCCGTCTTTATGGCGTGCCGCCTGACCTTGATGATGGCCGGTATGAGCGCTATCACGCTCACCACGCCGACGCTCGACCTCACCGCGGGCTTTGAGCGCCTGCTCGCATCGTTTGCGCGTGTGGGACTTCCTGCGCACGAGCTCGGCATGATCATGGGCATCGCGCTGCGCTTTATGCCGCAGTTTGCCACCGAGATGAAGCAGATGGCCGATGCGCAGGCGAGCCGCGGTGCGCGCGTGACGGGGGGCCCGCTCGGCGGCGTGCGTATGCTCGGCAGTGTGGCGATTCCGCTGTTCACCGGCGTGTTCCGCCATGCCGAGACGCTGTCTGCTGCCATGGATGCACGCTGCTATCACGGCGAGCAGGGCCGCACGCGCCTGCATGCGCTTGCATTTGGCCGCGGCGATGCGTTGGCGGCGGTGGTGACGGCGTTGCTGCTCATCTGCGTCATCGTCATCAATCTTCAACTTGTTTAGGCGCGATTCGAGCGCAAGAAAGGGGTCCCTATGACCGACAACGACCGCACGGCTCAGCTTGAGCGCGCCTGTTCGTATCTCAGGCGCATTCCGGCGTGGTATCTGGCCACGACCGATGTGGCCGACGGGCATCAGCCTCGCGTGAGGCCGTTTTCGTTTGCCATGGTCGATGACGGTAAGTTGTGGTTTTGCACGTCGCGCGACAAGGATGTGTGGGCGGAGCTGAGCGCGAATCCCAAGTTTGAGCTCTCGGGCTGGAAGCCGGGGGAATGTTGGATCGTATTGACCGGCGAAGCCGCACTTGAGGACGACGCAGTTGCGAGCGACAAGGTGCGTCAAGCGGGTTTTAAGCACATGGTGGACATTGGCGAGGAACACGAGAGTGCCAACGACGGCCGCCTTGCTTTCTTTTCGGTCCGCAACATTGCTGCGCGCTTCTGTGATATCGATGGCAGCGAGGAGCGCCTGGAGCTCTAGCTCGCACAAACCAGGTTCCCAAACTAGCTAGTACAGGAGGAAACGTGGACGGATTGAATACGGTTTTGGAGTATCTGACGTCGGTGCCGGCGTGGTATCTGGCGACGAGCGTGGATGGACAGCCGCACGTGCGTCCGTTCTCGTTTGCTCAGATTCAGGACGGTAAGCTGTGGTTTGTGACGGCGCGCACCAAAGACGTGTGGCAAGAGCTGCTACAAAATCAGCGCTTTGAGGCCACGAGTTGGTGGCCGGGCCATGGCTGGCTCATCTTGCGCGGGCGTGCCGGCTTGGATGACCGGGCCTTAGACGAAATGCGCGAAGCCGGGTGGAAGCATCTAGAGCGCCTGGGCGAGCACTATGAGGGGCCTAACGACCCCACGCTCGTCTTCTTTAGCGTCGAGGATCCCGAGGCTTTTATCTGCAATCACGACGAATGGGTGCCGGTCGAGCTCTAGCCAGCTGGCTCATCCTAACAACTTGGTTTTCGCATGGGCGGGCCCCGTATTGCCCGGCGCCGTTAGGAGCGCCGGTCAATACGGGGCCCGCTCCATTTGTCAATTCCTTCAAGCGAATGTGTCGGGAATGTTTCAATGCATGAATATGTAAACCATTTACGTGTTAATGCATCTTTTGGTGCTAAAGTTTCAACCCACTTCATAACGACCGCTGTGAAATGCGCATCGGTGCATAAATCGCAGACAAGGAGTCTGATATGTCTTTGAAGGTTGGAATCGTCGGCGCGGCTGGATATGCCGGAGCCGAGCTTATTCGCCTCGCGCTCGGTCATCCCGAGTTTGAACTTGTTGCCATTACGTCCAACGCCGATGCCGGCCAGCCGCTGTCCGCGGTGTATCCGAGCTTTGCTGGCGTGAGCGATCTGGTTTTCACCACGCATGACGCCCCCGAGCTCAAGAGCTGCGATGCGGTTTTTCTTGCCGTGCCGCACACGGCTGCCATGGCACAGGTGCCCGCGCTCCTTGCATCGGGCGTTTCCTGCTTTGATCTTTCGGCCGATTATCGTCTGAGCGACGCGTTCGTCTTTGAGACATGGTATGCCGCCGAGCACACGAGCCCCGACCTGCTCAAGACCCGTGCCTTTGGCCTGCCCGAGCTGTTCTGCCAAGACTTGGAGATCGCCGCATCTGACCATGCCGACGGCAAACCCGTGTTGGTCGCCTGCGCTGGTTGCTATCC
>DXZV01000206.1 GCA_019419485.1 Collinsella sp. | reverse complement strand
GAGTCGCTTTTTTGTTGCTAGGAGGTTGGCCCGTGGTTGATGGGGATGTTCGCTCTGAGCTGCTTTCTGCGGATTGGAATGGCGAATGGATGCGTCTGCAGGCCGCTCGGCATCGGGCTGATGATCCTTTTGAGTGGGATAAGCGGGCTCGGCATTTTCGTACGCTGGAAACTGCCCCGTATGCTCGGGATTTTATAAAACTGTTGGCGCTTGAGCCTGGTGAGTCGGTGCTTGATATGGGGTGCGGGGCTGGGTCGATTGCTATTCCGCTTGCGCAAGACGGGCATTCCGTGATTGCTGCCGACTTCTCTCCTGCCATGTTGGGCACCCTTGATGCTGGTATTGAGTACTATGGGCTCGAGGATCGCGTTACGCCGCTTGAGCTTGCTTGGGATGACGATTGGGATTTGGTTGGACCGGTTGTGAAAGCGGTGGATGTTGCCTTTGCCAGTCGGTCGGTTACGACGACTAATCTAAAAGGTGCGCTTGCCAAGCTTGACCGTACGGCTCGTCGGCGTTGTGCTGTCACGATGGTCGCCAACTCGAGTCCGCGTTATGACCTGCACCTGATGAACGCCATCGGGGCCTCGGTTACCTGTAGCAATGGTTTTGTGTACGCCTTTAACATCCTTATTCAGATGGGGGCGCTGCCGCAGGTCACGTATTTTGAATCGCCCCGCCGCGACACCTTCGATAGCCTTGAGGCGGGCGTAGCGGACTTCTCCCGCATGCTCGAGCATGGCAACGAGGATAAGGTTGACCGCCTGCGCGACTATATCGCCCAGCACATGATTGAGAACCCCCATGCCGGTGAGCCGGGATCCAAGGGCGTGCCGCAGGGGCGCTACATGCTCGACCACATCCGCAAAGTCCGATGGGCGTTTATCGCCTGGGAGCCGGTCTCCGTACCCCGCCCGTAGCCCATCTAAAGCTTGCATCGTCTTCCCGATCGGCATCCGCATTCTTTGCGAACTGGGCAAACGCGCTCCACACCGCGCCGTTCCTGCGCTATCGTGGGACAGCTCACGTAGATTAAGGCCCCATTGTGGGGCGCCCCATACATAGAAAGCGAGAACTCATGGCACTGACAGGAGCCCAGGTCAAGCAGCTTCGCAGCATGGCCCATCACCTCAACCCCGCCATCATCATCGGTAAGTCCGATGTCAACGAGGGCACCGTCGAGCAGACGGTCGCCTACCTGGAGAAGCACGAGCTCGTTAAGTGCTCCGTGCTCGATGGCTCCAGTCTTTCCGCCCGCGAGGCCGCCGAAGAGCTCGCTGAGCGCTGCCACGCCGAGGTCGTCCAGGTCATCGGCCGCAAGTTCTCGCTGTATCGCGAGTCCTCGCGCAAGGACATCGAGAAGATCAAGCTCGTCTAAGAGCCAATGATCCGGCGAGCCAACACATAGCAAGCTTACGGGTGCCCAAGTACTTCGGGCGCCCGTTTTTTATCGCTCGACCAGCACGCGATTGAGCCGTCCCTCCACCAAGCGCTCGTATAGACGCCGCGTCTCGGGCTCGGGCACGCCATTGACCTGCTCCCTCAGATGGTGCATATGCCCGCTGTACAGCTCGACGATATCGCGCCGCCGCCCCGCCGCACTGTAGACGCGCATGGCGCAGCGCACCATATCCTCACGCGCCGTTTCCTGCCGAAGCCCCGACTCCGCCAGCCAAATCGCCGACTGCAGGTCGTTTTCTTCTAGAGCGGCATTTGCCCCCTTAATCATGCAATCGATGTACTTTGACTGCATAATGCGCCGCATGCGCAAAAAGTAGGTTGGATTACAGCCATTGGGAACATACAGCGGTCCGGCATAAAGCTGCTCAATCTTAAGGCACAGCTCAACTAAATGGGGCCCGCGCGCACCCGTGCGATTTCCCAAAACCTCGCGGCTTATCTGGTCAAACAGCCGTACATCGGTCTTGACGTAGTCGCCGTTGAGTCCGATGCATTCATTTTGGATGAGCACACACGACTTGCCATCCGGCGTCGGTCCCAAAGCCGACCGCAAGCGCGATATCGTCGAGTACAGGTTGTTGCGGGCGCTATTGAACTCGGCATGGGGCCACAACTCCATTGCCAGCGTCTCGCGGTCGACGAGCGCATCCATGCCCAGTGCAAGCCGCTCGGCAAGCGTCGCCGCCTTCTTGCGGCGCCACATTTTGTCCGTGATGGGAAACCCGTCGCGCTCGGCGCGGAACGCACCAAACATGCGAATCTCGATATGGTCGATGGTATCAACGGCTTCAACCTCGCCAGCCTGGAACAGGCGCTCGCCCTCCCCTTCCAAATCGTCGCGCAGCGAGTACCGCGACAGCTCGCGCACGGGAAGCTTCTTGCGAATCCTGGTCGCCGGCTCGCCCAGACAATGCATGGCAAGGCGCGCAAAGAGCCGATACGATGGTTCCAGAATCCCCGCGCGATTCATGGACATCCAGGCCGCAAGATCGCTATCTCGCCCCGCGCAAGCCAAATGCAGCGCCACCATCCAGGCTTCTGCACCACCAACCTGCGTCTGGCTTATATCGAGCAACTCCGCTTCCTCGCGTACCGAAACCATCGAGGTGTTACGCAGATACGCCGCGCGCTCCAGCAGCAATGCGTTATCGCGCATGTACGCAATCGACTCCTCGGCAAGTTTGAGCACTTGGACCGCACGGAACTTTGCATTAACCGGCCGTCCCTCTGCCAGCGACTGCCAGCCTTCTAGCAACAGGCCAAACAGCTGAATCTGGTTGTCGCGCATGCGCACGGCAAAACGATCGAGCTCGTTGAACGCCGCGTCGTCGGTTACCGGCAGGCCGGAAAGGAGCCGC
>DXZV01000205.1:1613-2830 GCA_019419485.1 Collinsella sp. | reverse complement strand
CTTGCAGCGACGGACCTCGGGACGCTCTTACACCACGTCTGCGCGCGCCACCGTCAATGCTTCGGGGGTCCGATTTTGCTCGTTCACTTCTCGGGAAAAGTATTAGACCTCGCCGCGGGCCACTAATAATGACCCCTCTATACACACCCAAAAACTCATCCAACATTAATCTTGGCTCAAGAATCGCTTAATCTATAACCTGCACTATAGAGTTCGAACAAGGGGCAGGGCGGCGCCGCGCAACGCAGGCCGCCGAACGCAACGCTCGCGCCCATCGAACGAAAGGACAGGTCATGGACGACCTCGAAAAAGTTGAAACCATCCGCACCAAGTGCAACGTGAGCTACACCGATGCCAAGGCCGCGCTCGACGCCGCCGACGGCAACGTTTTGGACGCCATCATCTGGCTCGAGTCGCAGGGCAAGACCCAGACCACGTCGGCGCATGCCGCCACCGAGTCCGAGCCGGTCGATGAGCCCTCGGCCGAGATGGTCGCCGCACAGGCCGCCTACGAAAAGTCGAGCGAAAAGACCGACTTCTCCAAGAAGATGGATAGCGTGTGGGAGTACCTCAAAAAGCTCTTCCGCCTGAGCCTGGACACCAAGTTTATCGCCACGCGCCGCGACGCCATCATCCTCAACATCCCCATCCTGATTCCCATCGTCGCCCTGTTTGCCTGGGGCGCCACGATATGGCTGATGCTGCTTGGCCTGTTCTTTGGCATGCGCTACCGCATCGATAGCGACGGCGACGTGCCCGGCAGCATCAACAACCTGATGGACAGCGCTGCCAATGCCGCGGACGACATCAAGCAAAATCTGAACGACGACAAGTAATCGCAGACGGGGGCACGTATGGCACGAATCCTGATCGTAGAGGACGAGGAGAAAATCGCCCGCTTTGTGACGCTCGAGCTGGAGCACGAGGGCTACCAGGTGGAGCACGCCGCCGATGGCCGCACCGCCGTTGACCTAGCGCTGGAGCGCGACTACGATCTGATTCTGCTCGACGTGCTGCTGCCGCAGCTCAACGGCATGGAGGTCCTGCGGCGTGTCCGCAAGCACAAGGATGTGCCGGTGATTATGGTCACCGCGCGTGATGCCGTGATGGACAAGGTGGCCGGGCTCGATGCCGGCGCCGACGATTACCTGACCAAGCCGTTTGCGATCGAGGAGCTGTTCGCACGGATCCGCGTGGCGTTGAAGCGCGCTGAGGCC
>DXZV01000205.1:0-1603 GCA_019419485.1 Collinsella sp. | reverse complement strand
CGGTCGGCACCGGTGCCGGGGCGGGCGCTACGGGTACCGGTACCGCCGCGACGTCCCCGGCTGGCGACTCGGCCAAGACCTCTGCCTCGCCCTCCCCCGCCACGCTCACCGTGGGCTCGGTCGCGCTCGACCCCGACCGCCGCGAAGTCACGGTCGGCGGCTCGCCCATCGCGCTCACGGCCCGCGAGTTCGACGTCCTCGCCCTGCTTTTGGCACACGCCGGCACCGTGCTCACGCGCGAGCGCATTGCGCACGAGGCGCTGGGCTACGAATACGTGGGCGACACCAACAACGTCGATGTACACATCGCGCACCTGCGCGCCAAGATCGAGGACGCCGGCGGCGCCCGCATCATCCAGACCGTGCGCGGGGTGGGCTATGTCTGCCGCGCGTAACGACGAGGCTAAGCGCGTCACCTCCATCGCCCGCGCCATCAACTGGAGCTATATGTGGCGCCGCTTGGTGAGCTACGTCTGGCTGGATCTGTTGCTGCTGCTTGTTGCGGCGGCGATCCTCGTCTATGGCTACAACCAGACGCTGCCCGATGGCGCGTTTACCGCGGGATGGATCCCCGGCGCCGCCGTTCGCAGGATGTCGCTGACCCCCGCGCGCGGCTGGAACCTGACCACGCTCACCTATACCGTCGAGCTCGCGCGTAACACCAAGACCTTCCCCCTCGCACAGGACCTCGTCACGCTATGGCCTCTCTACCTTGTCGTTGCGGGCTGGCAGGTTATCAGCGTGCTCAACATGCTCGGCGGAGCCCGCCGCGTGCGCCGCACTATGGCGCCGCTCAACGACCTGGCCCTGCGCGTTGACGAACTCGGCCGCATGCAGCTCTCCGGCGGCAAGATGGAAACGCTGGAGCAGGCCATCGAGCGCGCAAGCGTCGACTCGCCGAGCGTCACCACCGGCGACGCCGACCTGGCGAGCATCGAGGTCGCGCTCAACCGCCTGCTGCGCCAGATGCAAGAGGCCAAGCTACAGCAGATGCGCTTTGTCAACGATGCGAGCCACGAGCTGCGCACGCCCATCGCGGTGATTCAGGGCTACGTGAACATGCTCGACCGCTGGGGCAAAGACGACCCGGACGTGCTGACAGAATCCATCGCGTCCCTCAAGGCCGAAAGCGAGCACATGCAAGAGCTCGTGGAGCAGCTGCTGTTTTTGGCGCGCGGCGATGCCGGACGCACGGTCCTGCGGCGTGCGAATACCAACCTGGCCGCACTGGTCGGCGAGGTATGCGAGGAATCGCAGATGATCGATGCCGAGCACACGTATCGGCTGGCGTACGACACTGCGCTCGCCAGCGACCCGCGCTGCGATGCTTCTGTCGACGTGGCGCTCGTGAAGCAGGCCCTGCGCGTGATCGTGCAAAACGCCGCCAAGTATTCGGACGCGGGCACGTCCATCACCTTTGGCGTAGCGCAGGATACGGGCACGGGCGCGATCGACATAAGTGTTGAGGACGAGGGTATCGGCATGAATCAGGAATCCGCAGCTCACGCGTTTGAACGGTTCTACCGCGCCGACAACGCACGCGATGCCGGCGCGCAGGGCTCGGGTCTGGGGCTTGCCATTGCCAAGTGGATTGTCGATAGCC
>DXZV01000204.1 GCA_019419485.1 Collinsella sp. | reverse complement strand
TTCATGCACTGGCCCACCAAAAAGCCGATGACCTTCTGGTTGCCGTCACGATACTGCTGCGCCTGATCGGCACAGTTTGCCAGCACCTCGTCCACGATCGGCTGCAGTGCGCCGGCATCGCTCACCTGACGCATGCCGCGCTCGTCGACGATCTTGTTGGGATCGTCACCGGACTGGGCCATGGCCTCAAAGACCTCGTGAGCCTGGTTGGAGCTGATGGCATCGGTCGCCAGCAGCTTAGCAAGAGCTGCCACCTGAGCCGGTGCAATACCGGACTCGGCGAGCGACACACCCGCACCCTTAAGGTAGGCGATCATCTCGTTCACCAGCAGGTTTGCGACCGTCTGGGCCTCCTTGCCAGCCATACCGGCAGCGGCGGCCTCAAAGAAGTCGGCAAACTCCGGATCGCCGGCAATCTGCTCGGCGTCGGCCGCCTTAATGCCAAAGTCGGTCTCGAAACGGGCGCGCTTGGCATCGGGCAGCTCGGGGATCTCGCATCGGCAGCGGTCGATGAACTCGTCGTCCAGATCGAACGGCGCCAGGTCGGGATCGGGGAACAGGCGATAGTCGTCGGCCGTCTCTTTGACGCGCATGACCACGGTGCGCTTGCGGCTGGGCTCCCAGTGGCGGGTCTCCTGATAGATGATACCGCCCTCCTCGAGCACCTCGGCCTGGCGGCAGATCTCGTAGGCAAGGCCGTCGTGCAGGCTCTTAAACGAGTTGAGATTCTTGAGCTCGGTCTTGGTACCCAGGTTGGTCTCGCCGCGGCGGCGCAGCGACACGTTGCCGTCGCAGCGCATGGAGCCCTTCTCCATGGAGCAGTCCGAAATGCCCAGCGTCACAAAGATGCGACGGAGCTTCTCCATAAACAGGCGTGCTTCCTCGGGCGTGCGCAAGTCGGGCTCGGTGACGAGCTCGATCAGCGGCGTGCCGCAGCGGTTGTAGTCGACGAGCGACTCGGCCGCGGCGGTAATGCGGCCCTCGGCACCGCCCACGTGGACCATCTTGGCGGCGTCCTCCTCCATGTGGATGCGCAGGATGCGGATGGGCACCGTGTAGGAACCGTCCTCGCGACGCTCAGGCATCTGCAGGTTGGACGCATCGTAGCTGGCCAGGTGACCGGCGCGCTGATTGCCCTCGCGCATGGTCGATGTCATGGACGTGGACAGGCCCTCGGCGTTGGCCGAGGCACTCGCCAGGCTCTGGGCCTCGGCCTCACCAAACGCGCAGTCGGGGCGCTCGGCGGCACCGCGACCGGTCACATCAAGATCCAGGTGGCCGTACATGGCAAAGGCGACCGGGCCCTGCGTGGTCTGGAAGTTCTTGGCCATATCGGGATAGAAGTAGTGCTTGCGGTAGAACATCGAGTGGCGCTGAATCTCGCAGTTGGTGGCGAGACCGGCCTTGACGATACTCTCGATGGCGCGCTTATTGGGCACCGGCAGCGCACCGGGCAGGCCCAGGCACACCGGGCACACGTTGGCGTTGGGCTCGTCATCGTGGCTGAGCTTACAGTTGCAGAACATCTTGGTGTCGAGTGCGGTGAGCTCGGTGTGGATCTCCAGGCCGATCACGGCCTCCCAATCCTGCAGGACCTCGGAAAGCTCCTTCATTACAGCTCGCCTCCCTTCCCGGCAAAATCGGGCGCGACGGAAAGCGCGGGCGCACCCGTGACGGCATCGGCAAAGCCGCGCTCCAGGGCGCGGGCAAACGTGAGCAGCTGACGGTCCTTAAACGCCGGACCAACCAGCTGGGCAGAAACGGGCAGCTGAGTATCCTCGCCCAGGCCCAGCGGCACCGAGATACCGCCGTTGCCGCATATGTTGAGCGAGATGGTGTACAGGTCCGAAAGGTACATCTGCGTGGGGTCGCTGATCTCGCCAAACTTAAAGGCCGTGCGCGGCGAGGCGGGCATGAGGATGGTGTCCACCTTGGCATACGCGGCGTCGTAGTCCTGCGTGATGAGCGTGCGGGCCTTTTGCGCGGCGTAGTAGTACTTGTCGTACACGCCCGAGCTCAGCAGGTAGGCGCCGAGCATCTGACGGCGCTTGGCCTCGGCGCCAAAGCCGTGGGCGCGCGACAGCGAGCTCTGGTCGGACAGGTTGGCGCAGCCCTCCTCCTGATAGCCGTAGCGAATGCCGTCGAAACGGGCCAGGTTGGAGAACGCCTCGGCCGGGCCGATGACGTAGTAGGCGGCGATAGCGGCATCCAGGTGCGGCAGGTCGACCTCCACGAGCTCGGCGCCTTGGGCCTCGAGCTCCTGGGCGGCACGCTGAACAGCGGCCTTGACCTCGGGCGTCAGACCCTCGGCCTCCATAAACGCGGGGATGATGCCCACGCGCTTGCCCTCGATGCTGTCGTTGAGATGCTCGGTAAAGTCGACGGCGCAATCCTGACTGGTGCAGTCGTACGGATCGTGGCCCGCACCGGTAAGCGCGTTCATGGCCAGCGCGACATCCTCGACCGTGCGGCCAAAGGGGCCCACCTGGTCGAGCGAGGAGCCAAAAGCCACCACGCCGTAGCGCGAAACGGCACCGTACGTAGGCTTGAGCCCCACGACGCCGCACAAAGACGCCGGCTGGCGAATAGATCCGCCTGTGTCGGAACCGAGCGAAAGCGCGACCTCACCCGCAGCGACAGCAGCAGCAGATCCGCCCGAGGAACCACCGGGTACGCGCTCGGTGTCCCAAGGGTTGTTCGTGCGATGGAAGGCAGAACTCTCCGTGGAGGAGCCAAACGCGAACTCATCCATGTTGGCCTTACCCATAGGCAGGCAGCCCGCCTGGAGCATGCGCTCCACGCAGGTGGCGGTGTAGACGCTCTCGTAGTT
>DXZV01000203.1 GCA_019419485.1 Collinsella sp. | reverse complement strand
GGCATCCGAGCTTGTCGAGCAATCGCACTACGGCAAGGTAGTCCTGACCGATCGCGGCCGCGAGGTTGGCACGGCTATCTGGTACCGTCATCGCCTCATCCGTACGTTTTTGGTTCAGGAGCTCGGTGTCGAATTTGAGCGAGCCGATTCCGAGGCCTGCATGATGGAGCATGCGCTTTCCGAGGACACGATGAACCGCTGGCTCGCCTATCTCGAAAAGCAGGGAATCAGCGTCGAGGAATAGCGGGATATATATGGATACGAGTTACTACAACCGCTTTGGTGCCGAGGAACTTACGCGCCGCTTGTCGAGCGAGACCTTGTTGGCGCAGGGCCCCATGGGCAGTGTCTTGTTGAGTGAGTACGATGCCGCCGACATTCCACCGGCGTTTTGGAATCTGGCAGAGCCGCAGACCGTTTCTCGCATCCATCGCTTGTATGTCGCCGCCGGCGCGCAGGTGCTCATTACCAACACCTTTCAGGCATCGAGCTATGCCCTCAAGCACGACCAGATTTCGCCGTCCGTGGCGGAGGTCAATCGCGGGGCCGTCGACGATGCCCGCCAGGCGCACCCTCAGCTGCTGCTGGGCTCGATGGGTCCGATCGGTATTGAGTGGTTTGCCGAGGACTCTGCCGAGTATCGTGAAATCCGAGACATTGCGCGCGAACAGGCGCACGCCTTGCTCAATGCCGGCGTTGACGGTTTGCTGATCGAGACGGTGACGTCTATCCGTAATTTGCAGCCCATGCTTGCCGGCGCCCGGGATGCCGCCGACGGTATGCCTGTTTTGGTGAGTTTTGTCGTTGACGATAAAGGCGACCTGCTAGGCGATGGCCTCAACATCGAGGCTGCCGTTTTGTACGCCGAAAAGCACGGCGCAAACTCGGTTGGCGTTAACTGCTGTTCACTTGCGGCCGCGAACGTGGCGGTGCCCAGGATGGTTGCGTCGGCGACTACGCCCGTCACGGTACGCCCCAACGTGGGCGATCCAGTCCAAACTCAGGATGGCCCTGTGTGGCGCGAGAACCCCGAAGCCTTCGCCCGCGCTTGCATCGAATGGAGACATGCCGGTGCCGCAATGGTGGGCAGTTGCTGTGGAACCACGGCGATCACCACGGCGGCGATGGCCGAGGCGCTCGATATATAAAGGTCAAAACCGCTCCATACGGGACGGTTTTTTTATTGCTTGCACATCGGCGGTAGCATTTGCCCAAATGGTGAATGCCGGTATTGGCAGGTTGCTGGGCGAGCGTTGCGGGTATACCCCATGCGTACCATGATCCAAACACTGTGAGGTGTCTGCGCGTGTGCGCGATAATTCATTTTGGAACTGATGGTTGGCGCGCCCGCGTCGACGACGACTTTACCGCTGACAACGTTGCCCGCATTGCCGATGCCGTCGGCGAGTTGTGGCAAAAGATCAATCCCGGCAAAACAGTATATATAGGGTTCGACACCCGGCCGCAGGCGCGCGAGTTCGCCGAGCTTGCGGCAGGCGTGCTTGCCGCTCACGGATTGGACGCAGTGCTCGCATCTCGGCCTGTTCCGACCCCCGCCCTTACGTGGGCGGCGGCGTATGACGGCGAGGCCTGCGGTGCGCTCATGGTGACGGGATCCCATCATCCGCAGGGGTATCTGTGCCTTAAGCTGCGCATGGGAGATGGCTCGACGGCCAATCAGGATGTCATCGAAGAGCTCGAAGAGACTATGGCCCCCGAGCCGATGGGGATCGAGGAACGCTATCGCACCGCGGATATTATTCCTGACTATATGCAGGCGGTGGCATCGTTTGTCGATGCCGAGGCCATTCGAGCCGCTCACCTGCGTGTGGTAGTTGACCCCATGGGCGGCGCGGCCCAGGGATATCTTGCCGACTTGCTGCGCGAGCTTGGCGTCGAGGTGCACGAGATTCATGCCGGACAGTCGTCCGATCAAGAGGACATTTGCCCCGACCCTGTTGAGCCGTGGGTGGACGCTTGTGAGCGTGCGGTTGTCGAGGACGGGGCGTGCGCAGGCCTGGTGACCGACGGCGATGCCGACCGTATCGGTGCGGTCGACGAACGCGGTAGATATATACATCCGCATCAAATCATGGCGCTTGTTTTGGGCGACCTCGTTCAATTCCGCAATTTGGAGGGGCGTGTCGTCGTCAATCTCTCGTGCTCGACGCTCGTGCGCCGCATCGCTGAGGCGCTTGGCTGTCGTGTGACCGTTAAGCCGGTCGGTTTCAAATATATAGCTGCAGAGATGAAGAAGGGCGGCGTCCTCATGGGAGGCGAGGAGGCCGGCGGTATCGGCATCGCCGCGCATATGCCCGAGCGTGATGGAATCCTTGCTTGTCTGATTCTGTGTGAGCTTATGGCAAAGACGGGCGCGCCTTTGGGCGTTTTGGTCGATCAGCTCGAGGCCAGTTTTGGTAAGACGAGCTATGGGCGTCGCGATTTGCGCCTTGAGGCCGAAGACGCCGAATCGCTGCGAACGCTGCTTCCTGGCATGAATCCTAAATCGATTTTCGGCAAGGCGCCGCAGGCTGTAAGCCATATGGATGGTTTACGTTTGACATTCGAGGATGACACCTGGCTGCTGATCCGTCCCAGCGGGACCGAACCGGTGGTTCGCGTATACGCCGAGGGGTTCTCGGTGGAGGAGCGCGATGAGTTGCTCGATGCCGGCTGTGCCTTGGCTAAGGGGGCCTATCAGCTTTAGCCATATGATGCTTCGCTATAAAGAGGCCCTCGGTGAGCGGTAGAGAACAGCTGGCAAACGTAAGCAGGGTTTTAATATGTGTAGGAAATGTGTACACCCAGATTCCCGCCCACGGCGCCCCTCCGGTCTGGCAATATATCTCCTTGCCGCGCGGCCCGGTCGGACCG
>DXZV01000202.1:945-2890 GCA_019419485.1 Collinsella sp. | reverse complement strand
GACCAAGCTCGCCCAGTGCGGCGGCAGGAGCCGGATTGGCGCCGTCGATGGCAGCCTGACGGAAGGCAGTACCCGCGTTGGCATAGTCGCCCGACTGGAACAGCGCGTTACCCAGGCCCAGATAGGCCTTGAACGGCGTGGCATAGGAAGCATCCTGCGTAGCAGCAGAGAACGCCTGGGCGGCTGTCGTGTAGTCGCCCACGGCGGCGAGTGCCTTGCCGCGGTTGGTGAGCAGCGCGCCGCGCTTGCCGTAGGTGCCGTCATTGAGGGCAGCGGCGTAGGCCTCGGCGGCCTCGGCATACATGCCCAGGTGCATCAAGGCGTTACCACGAAGGTGATCGGCCTCGCCCATAATCTCATCGGGAGTTTTTGCCGCCCCAAGCATCTGGGCTGCAGCGGAAAAATCACCCGCGCGGTAAGCGGCGCGGCCCTGTTGGATCAGCTGGCTATTCAAGGAAGTCCCCTTTACTCGTGAACGATCTCGACATGGACGATCTCGTCGCCGGCACGCAGCTGCGAAATCACATCGAGACCCTCGACCGTGGTACCAAAGACGGTGCAACCGGAATCGAGGTTATGCTGGGCACCCAGGCAGAAGTAGAACTGCGAACCCGCGGAATCGGGGTCCATGGAGCGTGCCATGGCAAGGGCACCATCGACATGGCTGTTGCGCGGATTGGTGGCAAACTCGCCCTTGATGCAGTAGCCGGGACCACCGGTACCGGGCATGCCGTCAGGGCCCTCAAGACCGGCAGCGACGTCGGCGCCGGACATGTCGCGGGTATTGGGGTCGCCGCCCTGGATGACAAAACCGGGCACATAGCGATGGAACTTAAGGCCATCATAGAAGCCCATCGTAGAAAGCTCGCAGAAGTTCGCGACATGAATGGGAGCGCCCTCGCCGTCAAACTTGACCTTGATGGTACCCTTCGACGTCTCGATAACGGCGCACTCGTCGCCGGCAAGCTGATACTCGGGCGTGTAGAGCTCTTTCTTAAACCCAAACATGTGGTTCCTTCCTCGTGCGTTTAAAGCATATTTGTACGAATTGTAGCAATAAGCATGGGCTTACATCAATTGCGCACGTAGGTTATGCCGACTATGGCGAACTAATTTTAGGAACGCTGCTGCGGCTTCCAGGAGCCCACGTTGGCGTCGTACTGGTTCAGCGCGCTATTGCCGCCCTGTGCGATGGGCGCCAGGATCTCGCTTTGGTGGGAACTCATCGACTCGCCATCGGGAATGGCCAGCGAGATATCCCAGCTCTGGCAGATCACGTCGACGCGCTCATACATCCACTCGGCAAGCTGCTTTAAGTGGGCGATGTCGTCCGCATAGACCGTATCGTCCTGTACTTTCAGGTTGTTGAGCTCATCTTGCGTCTTTTTGATCTGGTCGCGCAGGGCGTAGGCACTCTGCGACAGCTCCTGACGGGTGGACAGTGGCGTTCGAAGATAACCATTGTTAAAAGAATCGATGACCTCGCCGATCTGGTCCTCGTCCCCGTAGGACACAATGGTCTGATACAGACCGTCGAGCCTGGTATAGAGCTGATCATCGGTGAGCACGGTTTCTTCCTGGACCACCTCGGCAGAATCGTCTTGCTTGGTATCGTCCTCAGTCGCCTCGCCCTTTTGGCGCGTGGGGAAGGTCGTCTGCGCGGCCTGGCCAAACTGGTCATAGAAGCCAGGCATGACACCCATGGGATCGACCGTCACGAACCAATAGGCACCGCCGCAAACGACGGCAAGGACCGCGATGACGATGAGCGGCTTGGGGATATAACGCTTGTGCTTGTGATAGGCGTCCTCGTCGGGATGCACCTTGCGCTTGGGTTTTTGAGCATCGTCATGCAGGGAAACGGGCGTGGGAATATCGACCTTGGGGATACCGAAATCCTTATCGAAAGCCGGCAGCACGCAGGTCTCGTTAGGATCGGCGGCGT
>DXZV01000202.1:0-853 GCA_019419485.1 Collinsella sp. | reverse complement strand
CGCATTTGGGGCACGTACGATCGTGCGGAGAAAGACGGGCACCGCAGCCCTCACAGAACACGAACTCGGTGTGCTCGGGACCATCGCCCGGACCCACATAGGCGTTGCAGTAGGGGCAGAACGAGGCGCCGTCCTCGATAGTCTTAAGGCAATGCGGGCAGATCACGGCATCCTCTTTTCGAAGCAATTCAAACAATCGAGGTTAGAGCATAACATCGCCACGGCCCCACAGGAACAAGGCACCAATTCAACATCGCCAGGGCGCGTAGCTACTTCTTCTTTTTGCTTGGCATCGAGACTTTGATGCCTTGGGCGGACTTGGTCACGCGAGAGCGCTTGGCTCCGGTACTCTTCTTTTTCTTGGGCTGGGCCTGGGCCACGCCCTCGAGTGCGCGGGCCTCGGCCTCGCGAGCGGTGCGATCTTCGCGGCGCTGCGCCATGTCGGCGGCAACGCGCTTGGCAAAACGTTCGGCCGTCGAGCCCGTCGAGCTCACCTTGCCGCCACCGCGGCCCAGGCGGACGCGCACACCGCGGCCAAAACCAGTTGCGGCATGACGACGACGCGGCTTGAGCGAATCCATCATCGTGGCGAGCTTAAAGAACACCGAGCAGGTAAAGACCACGATGACAGCCAAGATAACCATCTGGCCCATCGACAGGTTGGCAATAGAAAGCAGCTCCGGGAATCCGATAACGCCCACCAGGATGCCGGCGACTACAAACACAAAGAGCACCACACGTAAGGGTGTGAGCGGCTGCGAGATGCGCCAGATTAGGCTGACGCTCGCCGCGCACGACGTAAGCAGGCACATCGTAGACAGCGTGAGCTGGCTAAAGCCAAACACGCGCGCCA
>DXZV01000201.1:2633-2893 GCA_019419485.1 Collinsella sp. | reverse complement strand
CAGGAGAGGGCCAGGACCAGGAGCGCAACGGCAAATGCCACGATGCCGCCCAGAGGGTCGAGCGTGCAAAGCGCGAAAAGCGCCTTGGCATCCCCCATGCCGATGCCGGGGGCTTGGCGAACACGACGCCAGAGCGACTCAGTGAGCACAAGGGCAAGGTAGACGATGACCGCAAGACCGGCGTGGTCAAGCGCCGTGTTAACACCTCTGTCGAGCCAAACGCCTGCAAGCGCCGCCACCGCACACACGCCGGCAAGCTC
>DXZV01000201.1:565-2623 GCA_019419485.1 Collinsella sp. | reverse complement strand
CAATCACCGCGCCGGCAAAGATACAAATCCAAAACGGGATATAGACCATTAAAAACCTCCTTGGGCAGTCACTCAAAAGCAAAAACCACCACAAAGGTGCAGGCACCTTTGTGGTGGTTTTGGTGGTGGTTATTTGGCGCCTTGCATGACCTCGTCGAGGGTAACGTTGACGGCGTGTTGCGTCGGGACCCAGTCGACCTTCAGGAACAACGCAGCCACCGTAATGGGGATATAACTGAACATAAAGATCGGGAAGGTAAACAGGTTGGTCACCAGGCGCCACTTTTGAGCGCAATGAATGTGCTTGTACTCAAAGATGGTCGTGAGCAGCGCCAGGATAAAGAAGGTCTGGTACATCATCACGAACGTCATGATAAGCGAGGCGGCACAAGCCTGCATCTCGACCTCGGTAGCCAAGAAACCATGCGAAAGGCCACCCACGATCAGGAATGTCGCATTGGCGAGCATGGAGATCAGGGACAGCAGCATGCCCGGAGCGATGGTCATAAACATGTCATATGCGGCAAAGCGATGATAGCGGAACGTCGACTTGACCAGATGCTTGCCGTAGGTAAAAAAGACCTGGTAGAAGCCCTTGGTCCAGCGCATGCGCTGTTTCCAGGACGCCTTAAACGTCACCGGCTGCTCGTCAAAGAACTCCGCCGGCGCATAACCGATGCGGATGCCGTGAATGGCGCAGAACGTGGTGAACTGGATGTCCTCGGTCAGTGTATGGAACTGCCAGCCGTGCATGCCCTCGATAACACTGGCGGAGATAAGGTAGCCCGAGCCCGAGACGGCGCAGGACGTCTTGCAGATATTACGCGCGTTGTTGAGGAAGCGGGCCTCACGCAAATACCAGGTGGCGTTGGCAGAGGAAATCCACGAACTGCCGAAGTTCTTGGAGTTACGATAGCTCGTGACCACATGAAAGCCCTGGTCAAAGGCATCATTCATCTTGGAGACGTAATCGCGGGAGATAACATTGTCGGCATCGAAGATAAAGTAGCCCTCAAACGTGTCGGGATACTCGTTGAGAATGCGATCGAAACCAAAGTCCATGACCCAGCTCTTGCCCTTGCGGGCCAGGTCATTGCGCTCGTAAACAATGGCACCGGCCTCGCGCGCGAGCTGCGCCGTGTTGTCGGTGCAAGCATCGGCGACCACGAAGACCTCGATGAGCTCGGACGGATAATCCTGGTCCTTGATGGAGCGAACGAGGTTGGCGATAACGGCCTCCTCGTTGTGTGCTGCAATAAAGAAGGCATACCGGTGGAGTTTTTTGGCCTTGGGAGGCGCGACCTCGCCGCGGAGAGCACCGATGACAAAGAAGACCACCTGGTACAAGAAGCAGACCGTGAGCAGCGTGACGACAATCTGGTTGAAGATCACGATGGGTGTGTTGGTTTGTAAAAAGGCGAGCATGCAGGCTCCCAGGAACGTGTTACGTAAACAACCGTATATCTTACCGCAGGCTTACCGAGTTCAAGAAACCACCTAATACTGGCTAGGCTTCGAGCAGGCCGAGCTGCGGTACGATTTCGTCGCCGGCAGCAGTGCGACCAAGCGAACGCGGGGCTAAGTCGTCGAGGACGGCGGCGAGATCCCACGGCAGCTCGTCGCGGCACTCAATGCGCTCTCCCGTCACGGGATGATCGAACGCCACGCGCCAGGAATGGAGGAATTGCCTGGTCAGACCCTGATCGGCACGCGCATCGCACTTACCGTAGAGCGGATCGCCCACGCAGGCGTGGTTGATATGGCGCATGTGCACGCGAATCTGATGCGTGCGACCGGTAAACAGGTGACACTCAACGAGTGTGTAGCCGTCATCAAAGCGCGTGGAATCAAAGCGCTCAAGGACCTTAAAGGTCGTGATGGCCTGGCGCGCAAAAGGATCATCGGAAACCGCCATCTTGACACGGTCACGTGTAGAACGGGCAATGCCGGTGTTAATGGTGCCCTCATCCATGGCGATATGACCGTGAACGAGCGTAATGTAGCGGCGGTCGAGCGTGCGCGTACGGATAAGATTTTGGAGCGCGCGCTGGGTGTCGT
>DXZV01000201.1:0-555 GCA_019419485.1 Collinsella sp. | reverse complement strand
CCTTTGCCGCAAGCATAAGACCCGAGGTATCGCGATCCAAACGATGTACGATACCGGGGCGGTCCTCGCCCTGCACGGTGCCCAGATGGTCGATGCCGCAGTGGTAGACCAGGGCGTTCGCAAGCGTACCGCTCTCGTGGCCGTGAGCAGGATGGCACACCAGGCCGCGCTGCTTGGAGAGCACGATGAGGTAGTCGTCCTCATAGCGAATGTCGAGCGGGATGGCCTCGGGAATCACGTCGGTGGGATCGTGCGGCTCGGGCAAATCAACCGAAATACGGTCACCGGCTCGTACGGCGTACTTTTTGGACAGGCAGGTCTCGCCATTGACCACTACGGCCCCACCCTCAATCAGATGTACGCAGGCAGAGCGTGTAGGGCAGCCGTCATTGGCGCCCAGATAGGCGTCAAGACGCTGACCAACGGCATCGTCGGCAACAAGGATATGGATGTCGGCCATTAGCGCTCAGTCCTTTCGCGAATCTTGCGGGCACGCTCCCCACGTTGTTTAGCCTTGCGCTTGGCGCGGGCCTCGTCACGGGCGTTAAGCTCGGC
>DXZV01000200.1 GCA_019419485.1 Collinsella sp. | reverse complement strand
GTGCAGCGCAACAGCAACTAGGTGCGACCGCGCCACGGCATCACGAAAGGAGCCACCAACATGAAGAACACGATGACGTCTCTCAACAACTGGTGGTGGCGTGATGCGAATACGATCGGTCGACAGTGAGTCCCTCACGCCTGTTTTTGCGCTCTAGGTGATTGGAAGGCCTCCGGTTTCGACCGGGGGCTTTTTTCTATCTCGAGCCCGATCGCATTCGCATCACGCGCCTCCGCTTTTCTCTTGCACTCCCATTCCGAAAGGATTTTCACCATGTCTCAGAACACCGCCGCCCAGCCCCGCACCGTCCAGACCGCCGACCGCGGCAAACTCGATGTCCGCGCCCTCGTCCTGCTCGCCATCCTGCTCGCCGCCGGCTTCATCCTCAACTTTACCGTCGGCAAGGCAATCTCGGGCATCTCGGGCGGCATGATCAGCCCCGAGTTCATCATCTCGGCCTTCTGCCTCACCATCCTGGTCGTTCGCCCCAACATCGGTCAGGCGCTCGTCATTGGCCTCATCTCGGCTGCCGTGATCCAGATCACCACCACCTCGCCGTTCGTCGATTTTGCCGCCGAGGGCATCGCCGCCATGCTCATGGCCGTCATCGTCAATGCCGCCGGCAAGAACGGTCAGGTCAAGCCCGCCATCGCCATTGTCGCGACGTTCGTGACCACCTTTGTCTCGGGCGTCATCTTCATGGTCATCAAGATGGCCATGCTCGGCGTGGTGGGCGAGCTCGCCGCCGCCATGCTGCCCGTCGTCGCCATGACCGCCGTCTTTAACGCCATTCTGGTCGGCGCCCTCTACTTGCCCATCCAGAAGACCCTGAAGCTCAACTAACCCGTTCGGCTTTATGAGCCACCCCATCTTGGCGTTCATTCGTCGCTCGCGTACCCAAGTACGCTTCGCTCCTCTTTCGCGCCAACCTGGAGCCCCTCGTAAAGCCGTCTCCGCACTCCACCAACAAAGACCATCCCAAACGACTAGCTTTTGGGGACGTTCTTAAACGACTAGTCATGTAAGAACGTCCCCAATGACTATGAAAGGTATCCATGGAAACGATCATCAACGTCGACGATGTCTCGTTCTCCTATGGCACGCAGACCGAGCAGGCGCTTAGCCACATCTCGCTCAGCGTGAACAAGGGAGATTTCATCGGCATCATCGGGCCCTCGGGCGCCGGCAAGTCCACGCTTTCCGCCTGCCTGTCGGGCGCCGTGCCCCACCACTACACCGGCACGTTCTTTGGGTCCGTCATGGTTGACGGCCACGGCACCTGCGAGGTCTCGTTGACCGACGTGTCGCAAATCGTCGGCAGCGTGCTGCAAGACATCGACACGCAGATGGTCGCCTCCGTGGTTGAGGATGAGATGCTCTTTGGCCTCGAGAACTTTGGCGTGCCGCACGACCAGATTGAGCAGCGCGTCACCGAAACCCTCGAGACCGTCGGCATCAGCGACCTGCGCGACCGCGAGATCGCCACCCTCTCGGGCGGACAGAAGCAAAAGGTAGCCATCGCTGCCATCCTCGCTATGCGTCCGCGCGTCTTGGTTCTCGACGAGCCCACCGCGGCACTCGACCCCGCCAGCTCCACGTTGGTCTTCGAGACGCTACGTGAGGCAAACCGCGCACTTGGAATCACCATCGTCGTCGTTGAGCAAAAGGTCGCCCTGCTCTCGGAGTACTGCAACCGCGTGCTCGTGCTCAACCAGGGCGAAATCGCGCTGCAGGGCGAGCCACACGAGGTCTTCGCGCATACCGACGAGCTCCGTGCCATCGGCGTCGACTGCCCTCGCGTCACGCGTATCTTCAATAGCCTCCAGGCCGATGGCCTGGTAAGCGGTACCCCTTGCTTGGATGTCGATGAGGCCGAGCGCCTGATTTCGGGCATCGTCGACCCCGCACGCGCGGCCAGCGAAGCCCAGGCGCCCGCCGGCTCCCCGCATGCACCGTCGTTGCGCCCTCATGCCAAGGACGCCGAGCCCGTGCTCACCTTCGATCACGTTGAGTTTGCCTATCCCAATGGCGGCGCCGCCGTACACGACCTTAACCTGACCCTCTATCCCGGCGAGCTCGTGGGCATCGTCGGCCAAAACGGTGCCGGCAAGACCACGCTCACCAAGCTGCTCACAGGCCTGCTTAAGCCCGCCTCAGGCAGCGTGCGCGTCACGGGACTGGATACCGCAGCCGTTCCCACGAGCCGTATCGCCCGCGAAGTCGCAACCCTCTTCCAAAACCCTGACCGTCAGATCTGCAAGGACACCGTGCTCGACGAGGTCGCCTTTGGCTTGGAGCTTGGCGGCATGGACCGCGCCGAGGCTCTGCGTCGCGCCCAGCTCGTCATCGACCGCTTTGGCCTGCCTGCCGATGAGGCACCTTTCTCGCTTTCGCGCGGTCAGCGCCAGATGGTGGCACTCGCCTCTGTCGTGGTCGTAGAGCCCAAGATCGTCGTGCTCGACGAGCCCACGAGCGGCCTTGATTACCGCGAGTGCATGACCGTCATGGAAACGGTGCGCACCATGGCCGAGCGCGGTTGCGCCGTTATCATGGTCTGCCACGATATGGAAGTCGTTTCGGATTTTGCCGAGCGCATTGTGGTAATGGCAAACGGCCGCATCCTCGACCGCGGCCGCACGCACGAGCTGTTTTCGAACATCGAACTCATGCAGCGTGCCTACGTCGAGCCGCCCCAGGTCATTGAACTCTCACGCCGCCTGGCATCCTCCGTCTCGCCTGCCTTTGCGCAGGTGAGTGAGGTCACCGATATCGTTCGTATTACCGAGGAGATGGACCGCCGTGGTTAACGTCATCGACTACATGCCGGGCGATACGCTGCTGCATCGCCTGAACCCCGTCATCAAACTGGGCCTCGCCGCCGCCATCATCATCGGCATCTTCTTGTCCGACACCTACGTGGCGC
>DXZV01000020.1 GCA_019419485.1 Collinsella sp. | reverse complement strand
CCGCGGCAGACTCATCATCCACGGCGACAACGGGCGCAGGTGCAGTCACGACGGGGGCAGGCTCGGGCTCAAACGTCGGCTCCTCGCCTTCCTCGTAATCGAGCGTGCAGGACTCGGGAAGCATTCCGAGCGCACGGATGGCATCCGAACCAAAGCGGATGTTGCCGGCGGCATTGCGATAGAGCTTGGGCTCGGGCTCGGCCGCGACAGGCTCCTCCGCCGGCTCGGCAGCGGGAACCTCGTCATTGAACTCTTCGGCCTGGACAGCCTGATTCTGATCCTCGGGCACGATGGCGCCAATCAGCGTCTCGTCGGCAGACGCACCCTCAAAGCCCTCGATCTGCTCGTCGAAAGCCTCGCCCTGTTCGGGCTCGGTCTGAGCGTCGGAAGCAATCGGCTGGCCGAACTCGTCCTCGGCGTAGGTAGGCTCTTCATACTCGATGGTGTTGCCGTAGTCGTTTTGCTGTTGGGCCGCGGCATACTCCGCCGCTGCGCGCGCCATTTCCTCGGCACGACGCTTCTGCTCCCCAAAAAAGGTATCGAACGGAACATCGTCGGGAAACTCGTTTTCGCCCTGGAAGGGAGCAACGTTGTCCATAACGCCGAGCATAGCGGCGACAGAAGACTTGTTGCACACTGCGCCGGACGTATAGGGAAGCACAAAACGGTTAGAAATGATGTTTGCCGCGTTGGCGAGCGCAACGAGGGAAGCGAGGATCGCGACAATCCACAGCAGAACCTTGAGCGCGCCGGGGAGCGGCAGGATACGCAAGATGGCAACGGCAGCAGGGGCAACCGTGGCAACGGGCAACAGCTTGGCGATGAGCGCACGATAAGAAGCATAGGGCTCGCGGGCGAGCAGCTCAGCACGGGGAGAGTCGTAGTGTGCGACAACGACCACCGGGCGGTTGCGCGGAGACGCGAGCGGGCCCGAGGCCTTGTGGTAGGCGATGACATTTTGGCTCACGCCCGTCTTGCCCAGGCGCGAAACCACGGGGTGGCCCGTGCGTTCGAGCACGTAAAGAACGGCGCCGGCAATGGCCAGCAAGGTGCCGACCAAGCCGATGCCGCCGCCGATGCCCATCAGTAGGGCGCCGGCAAACGCAAGAATACCGGTAACGGCAAATGCCAACCTACTGGGCGCCGGGGCATTGAACTCCTGAACCTCGGGATCAAAGCCGTGGTTGCAGAAGATCTGAGCGATATCCTCGGCAGCCAAGCGCTCTTCTTCGCTGCATGCCGGCGTAATGCCGGTGTTCTGCAGCAGGTGGTTAATATAGTTCTGGGTGTTCGCCATGTGCGCTCCACATCCATAATCCGACAAATAGGCCCAATGCATGCACATTAGAACCGTATATAGTCGAAAGTATACCCCGAGCGAGCGCAAACGACCGAATTCGGGCCATCTTAACGCCCCGAGCGGACAAGGATATAGCCTAATCTCCATATCGGACTAAAATCATGGCAGCAAACCACCTTCTCATGCGAGGACTCTATGACGGCAAGCGACGCGACCGCGACAATTAAAAAGGAAAATTCGGAGCCCAGTTTCGATAAAACGGCTCAGCGCATCCTCAATCTTTTCTTTGTGCTCAACAGCTCCCCCGAACCGCTGACGACCGAGCAGATCGTCTTGGATTCTGACCTGGGATATGGCTCGGGCAACATCGACTCTGATAAGCGCAAGTTTCGGCGCGATCGTGACAAACTGCTCGAACGCGGCATCCTAATCAAGGAGGTTCGCCCTGCCGGCGCGCAGGAGACCGAGGAAAGCTCGTGGACAATCGACCGCGAGCACACGTTTGCAGCAGGTGGCCTCATCACCGCAGACGACGCCGACATCCTACTCAACGCCATCGACCAAACGCTTGCAAGCGGCTCTTCCACCTTTGCCGCACCGCTTGCCGATATTCGCTCCAAGATTGCCTACCTCACCGGCAGGACGACGGCGGACGAGGCGACGATCAGCCGCTCTCCCACCGTCGATGCGGTTTGGAGCGCCTTTGCCGAGCGATGCGCGCTGCGATTTTTATATCAGAACGGACGCGGTGAGCAAAAAGAGCGTACCGTCTGCGTCTGCGGCATGTTCGAGCGCGAGGGCGTGGCGTACTTCTGCGGCCTCGACAATGCCGCCGACGACATCAGGACATTCCGCTGCGACCGTATCGTTCGCGCTTGGCGTCCTTCGAAGGCCTACACCATCCCTGCGGACTTCAACCTCAACGACTACCTGTTCTTTGAATTCGATTTTGCCGACCGACCGCCCGTTGCAGCTACGTTCTCATTCGCCCCTCAGACGCAGATCGATATGATCAACGGTCTCACGCGCGGGCGAGGTAAGCTCGCACACACCGATGCGGGATGGATCTGGACCGTTGACGTGCGCGACCTTGAAGCCGCCGCTTCATTTTGCATGACCCACGCCATGGACGGCATGAGGCCCATGGCCCCCAAATCGCTCAAACAGGCGTGGAACCACCTCATCGAAAGGACGGTGCACGAGCATGCCCGTGCGTAAACTCACCAGCGAGCAGAGGCTCTCGCGCGCCATCGACATCATGGAGGCCCTCTACGCCGCCGGCGAGAACGGCATGACTCGAAACGAGATTTGCAGTCGCTTTGACATCACGGGGGCGTCGCTCGACGAGATTCTCGAGATCGTCTCGACGCTCGCGGACCGAGAATCGGGCGCGCGCATCATCTGCGAATGCCACGGCGAGCGTGTGGTCCTCACCGGTGACGCCGGTCGTGTGCTACCGCTGCGCCTGAGTGCCGCCGAGGGCGCCGTGCTCAACCACGAGCTTGAATCGTTGGGGATCGAGCCGCAGACGGCGGCTCGGATTCGATTTGCTCTTCTACCCGAAGAGCTCGGCTATAACCAGCGCGTCTTTGACACCGTCAACCACGGGTCGCACTGGCAGCAGCTGAGCTGCGCCATTCAGGACGGCGTTCGCTGCCGTATCTCGTATCGCTCGATGGACGATGCACGGCCACGCGAGCGTCTGGTCGACCCCTTGCGCATTACGGCAAACGGCGACCAAACATACCTGATTGCCTGGGACATCGCAGTCGATGAGCAGCGCACCTATCGCATGGATAAAATCGAGGGACTCGCCTTAACGGAAGACTCCGTCGTGCCTCACGCACCGGACGTCGCATCCCTCCACGATTCCCTTGCCCGGACGCAGCGCAGCGCAAAGCTCTTGATGCCATTCGATATGGCGGAGCATCTGGACTGGGCCGGCATCACCCTAATCAAGCGCAGCGGGACAGACATGGCAACGGTAACCGTACATTACGGCTCCGAGCGTTGGCTGCTGAGCCAGATAATCGCAGCGGGCGGAGCCATCCGCATCTTGGATGACCCCGCCCTGTCAAAGCGTCTGTGCGATATGGCAAAAACCCTCGTCTGTCCGCTTTAGCGCCGCCGCTCGTGGCGTGCACGCCACAGCTGTAGATAGTGCCCGATCTGCGCCGATTCGATGCGCTGGTAGGAGCTCGTGGGCAGCGACGTTAAGAACTTCTTGCCATAGCCCTTCGTCACCAGGCGAGGATCCGCCAAGATCAGCACACCGCTATCGGTCGACGAGCGAATCAAACGCCCCGCGGCCTGCTTAACCTCGAGCACCGCCTCGGGCAGCGAATAGCGCGCCCATGCGCGGTCTTCGCGCAGGTTGCGCTCGCACGAGAGCGGGTCCGTGGGGCTCGAGAACGGCAACTTGGGAATGATGACGCAGCGCAGCGTCTCGCCGCTGGCATCAAACCCCTCCCAGAAGGCCTTGAGCGCAAAAAGCGACGAGGTCGGTTCGTTGATAAACCGGTCGCGCAGGCGACGAGGAGATGAGTTGCGCTGCTGGCAGTTGAGCTCCAGACCCGCACGGGCCATCTTGGGCTCAACGCGGGCGTATAGGTCCTCCATGTCGCGCCGATTGGTGAACAACGTGAGCACCGATCCGCCCATGGCAAGATGGGCGTCGACCAGTACGCGCTCGAGCGCCGTAAGATAGCTCTCACGATCGCGCGGATCGGGGATATCGCCCGCAACGACTACAGCCATGTTCGAATCGAAGTCGTAGCTCGAATCCAAGTGCAGCGATGACGACGTTGAAGCACCGATGCGATCAAGGCCGACCGCATGGTTAAAGTGCTCAAAGCTTTTGGACACCGTCATGGTCGCCGAGGCAAAGATAGCCGTGTGAACCTCGGGCAGCCACTCGGTTGCCAAGGCCTCGCCAATGTCGATGCGCTCTGCGGTCATTGACTCTCCGCCGGCACGCAGCCTGCGATTGACCTGCAGCGAATACACGTAGTGTTCATCGGTACCATCAATGATGAGTTTGAGGTTCTCGGCCAGCTCGTGCAGGCGGCGCGAGATATCACCCAGGTCGACAACAACCTCGGGCTTGTCGGCGGCGACGGCTTGCACCAGCGCGTCGACGCTCTTGTCAGCTTGTTCCAATGCGTCGATGCCAGTGTAGGCCGACTGTAAGAAATCATGCCAGTCGTCAGATTCGCGCAGCTCGGGGCCAATCCATAGATTGGCATTGTCATAGCCCCCACGGGCACGGCGACCGAGCTCGCGAACGCCATCGAACACGCCGGCGATCGCCATGCTCGCGCGCGCAACCGTCGACGTCGCCTTGGCGGTAAGGCCCAGATAGAGCGTAGAGCCCTCGGAGGTTGCCAAATCACGGGAAACCTGGCTTAGCGCGCCGGTGCTCGAGCCACCCAGACGCTCAAACAGAACGCGTGATTCGTCCGCCGACACCACACGCGCCCACTGACGGCGCGCCTCGCGCTCGATGGAATGGGCCTCGTCGATTACCCAATGACGAATCGGCGGCAAAATCCTGCCCTCGGCCGCGACGTTGCGGAACAGCAGGGAATGGTTGGTGACCACCACATCGGCATGCGCCGCACGACGGCGAGCGCCGTGGACCAAACATTTATCAGGGAAAAACGGGCAGAGGCGACGAGCACACTCGCGCGAGGCCGTCGTAAAGTCGGGACGGTTGACGCTGCGCCACCGAATGCCGAGCGAGTCGAGGTCGCCATCGGCTGATTGGCAGACGTACGCCATAATGACCGCGACCGCCGTGAGCGTGTCCGCCGGATCGCGCTTGGTGGTAATCTCGACCTGGCCGCGGCTCATGCGCTCGAGCTTGCGCAGGCACGGATAGTGGTCATACCCCTTGAGAGCGCAAAATGACAGACCACCGTCCAGTTGCTCGGCAAGTTTTGGCAGCTCATGGTACATGAGCTGGTCGGCAAGATTGTTCGATTTGGTCGCAATACCAACCGTGATGTTGTTACGGCGTGCTGCCTCGGCAAAAGGCACCAGATAGGCCATCGATTTGCCGACGCCTGTGCCTGCCTCAATTACTCGATGAGTGCCCGTGACCAGCGCATCGCGGACCTCGAGCGCCATCGCGATCTGCTCATCACGCGGCTCGTAGGTGGGATACATGCGATTGACCAGGCCACCTGGCGCATAGTCTGCCTCGATCTCCTCACGACTCGGCATCTTGAGAACCGGCAGCTCATCGGCGTCCACCCGATCGTCGGCGCGATCGGCCTTGAGAACGTCAGCACGAGCGGCGCTGAGAGAGAAGATAGAACCAGGGTTCTGCCGTGCCAAGAATGAGAAGATAGGACGATAGGACCAGGGCACGTCCGGATGCATGTCGGCTAGGCGCGCCATGAGGCCCTGGGGCAAGTCGGTGAGCGCCACGAGCAACACGCGCCATACGCCACACAGGGCGTCGACGTCGGCATTGGCACGGTGTGATACCGAGTCGCAGCCAAACAGATCGGCCATAAAAGACAGCTTGTGCGAGGCCAGGCGCGGAAGCGCGATGCGCGACAGCGCCAGCGAATCGATCCAAATATCGCTCACGTTGACGCCGCCTTTGACAGACTCGATAAACGAGCGGTCGAACGTGGCGTTGTGTGCGATCACCGGGCAGCCACCGACAAAATCGGCGAGAGCGGCGACGGCCTCAACCGCCGACGGGGCATCTGCCACATCGTCATTTGTAATGCTCGTGAGCTCGGTAATCTCGGCGGGAATCAGCTGTTTGGGATGCACGAAGGTATCGAAGCGGTCGATGACCTCGCGGCCCGAAAGACGGGCCGCCGAGATCTCGATCAGCTCGTTGTCCTGCACCGAAAGACCCGTGGTCTCGGTATCGAGGACAATCACATCTTCCTCGATAAGGCCGAAGGACTGCGTTTTGGCGCGGTCGGCAAGCGTGGCATAGGAGTCGATGACAAACTGCGGCGTTCCTGACGAAACCGCGTCCTCGATTAGCATGCAATGCCCGCTCGACGAAGGCCCATACGGATCAGGCTGTCACAGACCTGCGGGAACGTCATGTCGTCGGTGTGGCGGATCTCATCCGGATACAGCGACGTATCGGTCATGCCGGGAATGGTATTGGTCTCGAGGATAACGGGGCCGTCCTCGCTCACAATAAAGTCGCTGCGCGAGATACCCAGGCAACCGAGGGCCTTGTGAGCGGCACAGGCAAGTTCCTGAGCGCGAGCGTAATTCTCGGGTGAAATCTGCGCCGGAATGCGATGGATATCCGTAGGGTCGACATACTTCACGTCCAGATCGTAGAACTCGCAGTCCTCGGGCTTACGAATCTCGACAATCGGCAGGGCGCGTACGTCATCTTCGCCGTATACGCCGACGGTGATCTCGGTACCCTCGATGCACTTCTCGACCAGCACTTTGTCGCCGTACTCAAACGCCTTGGCGATTGCCGCGGGCAGCTCGGAGGGCTCATGGACCAGGGAAATGCCATAGCTGGAACCGTTGACGGCCGGCTTCACAAAGCAGCGTTCGCCACAAACCTCAACGATATGATCGATATCGACTTCATCGCCCACCTCGAGCGCAAGGCCGGGGGCAATGGGAATGCCCGCCTTGGCGTATAGGAGCTTAGAGACCTCCTTGTCGGCACCGCAGGCGCTGGCAAGTACGCCCGAGGCCGTGTAGGGGATACCCAGGGTCTCCATGGCACCCTGCATGGCGCCATCCTCACCGCCGGCGCCGTGCATGGCGATAAATGCCACATCGAATCCGCCGGTCGCCATGGTTACCATAAAGTCATCAGCGGCCGCGTCAAGCAGCTCCACCGAGGTGTAGCCGGCTTCCTTCAGTGCCACCACAACGTTCTTTCCCGAATCGAGCGAGATCTCGCGCTCGGCGGAATGACCGCCCGCCAAGACCGCTACGTGCATGTTCTCTAGGCTTTTACCCGGCATGGGCAGACTCCTCCTCTATAATTTCTGCAGCTGATACCATATTGTAGCGATACCCTCTACGTTTCCCCAAAATCGAAAGGCTTCCATGAATCCCAGGACTAAATCTCAGGACATTCGCGACTTGAGCCAAAACGATATTCGCGAGCTCGTGGCCGAACTTGGCCAGCCCGCCTTCCGCGCGAAGCAGCTCATCGAATGGGTCTTTGAGAAGAACGTTTGTTCGTTTGACGATATGACCAACCTTCCCAAGGCTTTCCGTGAGCAGCTTAAAGAGGCTTTTGCCTTTGATACGCCGACTGAACTCACCAAGCAGGTTTCCAAAGATGGCTCGCGCAAGTATCTGCTCGAGTACCACGATGGCATTTCCGTCGAGACTGTCGGCATGCCCCGTCGTAACAAACTTTCCGTCTGCGTTTCCACCCAAGCAGGCTGCGGCATGGGCTGCGCCTTTTGCGCTACCGGTCTCAACGGCCTCAAGCGCTCTCTGACCGCTCAAGAGATCGTCGACCAGGTGCTTCATGTATCCAACGACTTTGGCGAGCGTGCCACAAGCGTTGTCTTCATGGGCCAGGGCGAGCCGTTTGCCAACTACGACGAGGTTCTCAAGGCATTGCGTATCCTCAACGACCCCGATGGTATCGGTATCGGCGCTCGTCACCTCACCGTCTCTACCAGCGGCGTTATTCCCGGTATTCGCAAATTTGCCGATATCCCCGAGCAGTTCACTCTTGCCGTTTCCCTGCATTCCGCCATCCAGTCGACGCGCAATAAGCTCATGCCCGGTGTTAAGAAATACACGCTGCTTCGCCTTCACGAAGCGCTTCAGCTCTACACCGAGAAGACTGGCCGCCGCCCGACCTATGAGTATGCCATGATCGAAGGCGTCAACGATACGAATCCCGAGATGCAGGCACTCTGCGACTTCTGCGAGGGAACGCTGTGCCACGTTAACCTGATTCAACTAAACGACATCGAGGGCAGCCCGCTCAAGCCGTCGCCGATTCATAAGGTTGAGGATCTTCAGCGTCGTCTTGAGTCCCGTGGCATCGAGACCACGATTCGTAACTCCCGTGGTAACGATATTGACGCCGCTTGCGGACAGCTGAAACAGCGCTTCATAGTTCAGAAGAGCGCATAGGGGAGTCGCACTCCAAAACGTTTCATGTGAAACATCGGACGGCCCCTGTTGCAGGATATGCAACAGGGGCCGTTTCATTTATTGACCTCAATTTTGGACCGCTGCTAGCTTCCCCATTGTTTACGGACAAAATAAGCAGCCCTTGTCTCATGAATCAGACAAGGGCCGCTCAAAATATGCAGGGTAATTGTTAGGTACCTAATAGCCTACATTTTCCCATTGGTTGCTAACCCAACCTTGATTAATCTTGGGATTCTTCGTTACCTGAGCCGTACGCATGGCAACATCTTCTGTCATAACATCCATTTTCTTCTTGGAAGTATCGACAATATCTTGCACACCACGAAGCAAACGGCCTCGAAGTTCATCGTCTGTCGCGATCTTATAGCCAGCAAAGGCACCGGCCGCGACAGTCGTCACCAATGCAATCGCAGTTAAAATCTTATTCCTCATCTTGGCCTCCTTGATCAAACTGAATCATTTCACCAAGAATACGAGAGAGCTCTTCCTCGTCTTTAAACTCAATCTCAATCTTATTCTTTCCACGCGAGCTCTTCACGCGAACGTTGGTATTAAATACCTGACGAAGTACACGCGCAGCCTTTTTAAAAGACTGAGGCGTTGCAGGCCTCGGCGTCTTAGGCGTCTCTCCGGCAGAAAACAATGGAGCAAGATTTTCTGTCGCTCTTACGGAAAGGCCCTCTGCAACAACCTTCTCTGCAAGTCGAATTCGAGCATCCTCATAGGGAACTGCAAGAATCGCACGTGCATGACCAGCAGTAAGTTTACCCTCAAAAATCATCTGCTGAACTACTTCGGGGAGATCGAGAAGGCGCAGCGAATTTGTAATTGCAGAGCGTGACTTGCTTACGGCCTTCGACAACGCCTCCTGGGTCATACCGCTAGCATCGATGAGCTGGCGATAGCCCTTAGCCTCTTCGACCGGATTCAGATCAGAACGCTGAAGGTTTTCGATAAGAGCAAGAGCCAGCATCTCTTCATCATTAACATCTTTAATGATGACAGGCAGTTCCTCAAGACCTGCAAGCCTTGACGCCTGGTAACGACGCTCACCAGCGATGATCTCATAGCCGTTTCCATGCTTGCGAACCAAGAGCGGCTGCAAAACGCCATGTTCTTGGATTGACTCGCTCAACTCGCGAAGTTCAGTTTCATTAAAGTGAATTCGCGGTTGATTAGGGTTGGGAACGATATCCTCAATAGGTAGTTTTGTTTCAGATACGGCATTTGAAGCAGATGCAGACGAACCACCGGTCTCATACTCGGCCTCAGAGACCAAAGCATTGAGTCCACGCCCCAATCCGCCACGTTTCTTTGCACTAGGCACGCTTGATCACCTCTTTTGCAAGGTTCATATACGCTTTTGCACCCTTGTTTTGAGGTGCATAGGTAATTACCGGTTCTCCAAAAGACGGAGCTTCAGAGATTTTAACCGTACGGGGAATCAGCGTCTTAAACGCCTTATCACCAAAGTACGATTGAACTTCCTCAACAACCTGATTCGACAAAGAAGTACGCGAGTCATACATGGTCATAAGCACGCCATAGGTGTCTAAGCCCTTGTTCAGACGTGATTTGACCATCTTCATTGACTCAAGCAGCTTCGTAACGCCCTCGAGTGCGTAATACTCACACTGGATTGGAATCAAAACGCTATCTGCTGCGGTCAAGGCATTGATAGTAAGCAGGCCGAGCGAAGGAGGACAGTCAATGAAAATAAAATCGAACTCGTCCTGAATCGGCTCAAGCAAATCTTTGAGGCGGGTTTCACGAGCAATTGCGCTTACGAGCTCAATTTCGGCACCTGCAAGCTGAATCGTAGCTGGAATTACGAATACCTTTTTGCAATTTGTATCAAGAACAAGCGATTCTGCCGGCACATCATTCAACAATGCATCATAGATGCAGTGATCAAGGTCTTCTTTTTCAATTCCAAATCCACTGGTACTGTTTCCCTGCGGATCAAAATCGACAATCAGTGTCTTACGACCCTGCTCACCCAGTGCTGCTGCAAGGTTTACAGCCGTCGTTGACTTACCGACGCCGCCTTTTTGATTGATGATTGCAATGATACGCGTGTCTTTTGCGTTCTTAGAACGCTTAACGTCGCGAAATCCCACGGTCCCTCCTGGTGTGTATTAAAGCTGTCAAACGGAGGATGTTTCACGTGAAACATTCCGATTCGATATCAACCGCCATGTTTCACGTGAAACACTGCAAGTTGTTAGTATCCATTATGTTTCACGTGAAACATCTAGGCAAGCGGATTCTTCTTTGCCATGCCATTTGCACGAGGCAATGAAACGGATGCTGGATGACTCTTCTTAAGAACAATGAACTCCCTGTGGCCCAAGCCCTCAGGCAAATCGATTGCGTCATTCAGAAGCAAAGTGAAGCCGCAAATCTTAGCAGCTGACATACCGGAAGCAAGCTCCTCATCCGAAGGATTACCCTTGGTGATAACAAATAGCCCTCCATCTTTGAGGAACGGAGCCGCATACTCAACAAGAATCGGTAGAGGAGCCAGTGCACGGGCAGTTACAACAGAGAACTGCTTCTTATGGCTTCGAGCATATTCTTCAAGGCGATCATGAACTGCATGTCCATATTTCAATCCAAGAGCATGAACAAAAGAATTAACAGCATCAACCTTCTTGCCAACAGAGTCAATATAAGTAGCCTTTCGATGAGTGGCTATCGTTAATGGAATACCAGGGAAGCCTGCACCTGTTCCCATATCAAGCAAAGCTCCATCAGGAGCCTTATTGATATAAGGGAGCAAGACAAGTGAGTCGAGGATATGAAGTACCGCAGCGTCTTCTACGTTAAGAATACGGGTGAGATTGGTAGTCTTATTTGTTTCCAGAACCAAATCCAAATGCTGAATACATTTCCTTAGCTCAGCATCAGTTACGCTCAAGGAATACTCTTTGCAATAGGAAGTTAGACGACTCAGCATCTCGTCAGCCTGCTGATCGGTAAGTACAAACAACAGAAGCTCCTTTCTGACAAAAATCAGTGTATCGAGAACTTTTGACAAAAAAAGGGGACGTGGAAACCACGCCCCCTAAGCATAAGCTCGAGTAGATTATCGAGCAACAATCACCACATGGCGATCAGGGTCAGAACCTTCAGAATGGGTATCGACGGCATCATTGCCACGAAGTGCAATATGAACCAGTCGGCGCTCATAAGCATTCATGGGCGGAAGCGAAACACTTTTATGAGTACGGATGGCACGCTCGGCGGCAGACTGAGCCATAGAGGCAACCTTGTCCTGACGACGGCTCTTGTAGCCCTCAACGTCAACCACAACCGGATACCTAAAGCCAAGCTTGCGGCTAACCAGTAAAGAGAACATAACCTGAAGGGCATCGAGGGTACGTCCATGACGACCGATGAGAACAGCAAGATCCGGAGCAGTTACATCCAGAATCAACTCGCCCTCGTCGCCCTCATACTCATCGATGGGAGAGTTCGCCGCATCGAAGTGCGAAAGGATGGAACGCAGAATGGAAATAGCAACATCGGCAATGGTGTCGAGCTCCTCGTCGGTCAGCTCTTCACCAGCCTTGTAGCGCTGTGCAATCTCGGGATAATCGCCCGCGACCTGCGGGGCAACCTCCTCAAGCATATCCTCGATGATCTCTTCAGACATAACGTACTCCAAAAGTTAGGTACCTAAATAAGATTGATATCCCACTACTTCTTCTTGTGCGGGCGCGGCTTCTTCTCGCGACGAGTGACCTCAACCTGCAGCGGCGCGTTCTTAAGACGCTCCTCCTCATCGGCCTTCGCCTTGTCGATGACCTTCTGCGTCACAAAAATCTGCTGGATAACCTGCCAAGCAGACGAGACGTCGTAGTACAGCAGAACACCAACGGGAAGGCTCCAGCCCATCCAAAGCATCATGACCGTCATGACAACGGCCATCATACGCATGCTCTGAGCCTGCTGGCCGGTCTGGTTGCGCGACATATAGAGCTGCGGAATCAGGGTCAGGACAGCGAACAGGATCAGGCAGACCAGCGCAGGCAGCGCGACCATAAAGCCATCGGCAAAGGAGGCACTCGGCGTGGTGGTCAGGTCGGGCAGAATATTAAAGAACGAGAACGCGCCGTCGTTAAAGTAGTCCGGCAGGTTACGCAGCAGCGTAAATAGGGCGAACAGGACAGGCATCTGAATCAACAGCGGCAGACAACCAGCCATCGGGTTGAACTTGTTCTCGCTGTAGAACTTCTGCATTTCCTCGGCCTGACGCTGGGGATCGTCGGCATAGCGCTCCTGGATCTCGAGCATCTTGGGCTGCAGCACCTGCATGCGTGCCGTCGACTTAGTCGACTTGAGCATAAGCGGCGTCAGTAGCAGACGGATGATGACCACCAGGATGATGATGGACAGGCCCCAGTCGACCGCAAAGGTCTGGATGAGCTTGAGCAGCTCGAAAAGGACGTTAACGATCCAATCCCACATGTAAGTTTTCCTCCGATAGCGAGTGCCCACTAGGGCACAGGGTCATAACCGCCGACGTGCAGGGGATTGCAGCGAGCGATGCGCCTCACGGCAAGCCAGCAGCCTCTCAAAACACCGTACTTCTCAATCGCCTGGACGGCGTATTGCGAGCACGTTGGGTAATAAATGCAGGCGTCAGGCAATAAGGGCGAAATAACCTGTTGATATATGCGAATAGGAGCGATGGCAACACGTCGCAAAACGTGATTGCTCATCGCTCCTCCCCGGCAACGCCGGCGCGTTTCATAAGCGAACGCAATGCATTGTCCATCTCCTGAGGCGAAGAAACCCTCGTCTTGGGAGTTGCGAACAAGATGATGTCATAACCCGCAACGGGAAATCCACAGCTGCGGGCGGCCTCGCGCATCACACGCTTAGAACGGTTGCGCACGACAGCACAACCGAGCCGTTTAGCACCAACGAAGGCGACCCTTCCGGAGTCGCCTTCGCCAACCGATTCACATATGGTCATTCGAATCAGAGGGTGATTGAAACGACGCCCCTGACTGAACACATGCTCGAAATCTTGCCGAGACTTAATAGTCTTCATGCGAGATGTGTGTATCGCTGCTAGACAGTGAGACGCTTGCGGCCCTTGGCGCGACGACGGGCGAGCACGGCACGACCACCCTTAGTGGCCATACGGGCACGGAAGCCATGGGTCTTGGCACGCTTACGCTTATTAGGCTGATACGTACGCTTCATCTTAAGTTCCTCCTGCTGCATTTCGAGTGTCCGCGGGGGCGCGGACGCAGATATAGACACGTGAGCTTGAAGATTGTAGGGAAATCAATGTTCAAATGTCAAGAAATCAAAGGTAAAAGGTTGCGCAGTTCACACGGTTCCCCCATAAGCCGAGCTCGATTTAGCGGTGCATGGCAACTTTTCACGATATTTCATCGAGTTTTCAACAGGTCATGTTGGCAATGTTGAGAACTTTTCGTCCGTTTTCCAAAGTTTTCAACAGGTTTTGAAAAGTTGTCGAAAGATGAGAAACATTGCACGGTGAGCTACTATTTGTTCGAAACCTTTTGAAAGATTGCGAGCGGCATGTCTGACGACTTTTACACCATGGTCGATTCCGGAGACCCGGCACCCGACAACGAGCACATCACCGGCGTGCGCGAAGAGCGTGAGGAAGGCGAGCAGACGACCACGCAGGCGCCAAGAGTCATGTACGCCGCGCGCATCGCCGTCTATGACGACATGCTGTCGACACCGCGTGTGATCGTCATTGATCCGCAAGATGTCCGCACGTATTTGGAAGAGACGACCAACACCGTCTACCAGTGCATGAAAGAACAAGGTGGCCATATCTCGCTCATGGTCATCCGCGAGATTGTCGAAAACTTTATCCACGCGCACTTTGCCGAGCCCATCATCTCGATTCTGGACGGCGGAGACACCATCCGCTTTGCTGATCAAGGACCCGGCATCGACGACAAGGAGCGCGCTTTCGACTTTGGCGTTACCAGCGCAAACAGCAAGATGAAGCGCTATATCCGTGGAACCGGAGCAGGGTTTCCCATGGTGCAGGAGTATTTGGAAAACGCCGGCGGGGCCGTGTCCATCGAGGACAACATGGGCAACGGCACCGTGGTTACGGTAAGCCTGGATCCTAAACGCGTGCAGGAAATCGAACGCGCCGGCGGGCGCGGTGCTGCCGTGCGGCCCGAGACGGAGCAGCCCGCATATCCCCTGCCGGGAGCTTTTGCGCAGCAGCCCATGGCAACGCAACAGATGCAGCCCCGCGTGGGACAGATGCAGCAGCCCGGAATGCTTCCTACACAAGAGTCCCAGGCGGCGTCGATGTCGATGCCGCCAAACGTGCCAGAGGCCATGCCGCTGGCGGATCAGGATGCAGCAGCAATGCAGCAGGCGACGGGGGCACCGGGTGGCCAGCAAATGGGATATCAGCCGTACCAACAGGGATATCCATATCAGCAGATGCCGCCACTGGGGTATGGCCAGCAGTTCCCACAGCAGTACCAGCAGGGATATCAGCAGCCGTACCAGCAGATGCCGCAGCAGCAGTACAACCCCTGGGCCCAGCAGATGACTCCGCAGCCTTACCAACAGTGGCCTCAAAGTTTTCAACAGCAAACGGCGCCGATGCAGAGTTCTCAACAACCAGCAGCTCAAATGATGTATCCTAATGCGGCGAATCAATACGCACAACCGCAGTCGGACGTGTTTATAAGCGAACGCGGCAACGCTGCATTAGGGTATCTGGCCCAACATCAAGAGTGCGGCGCGACGGACTTGGCGCGGGCGTTTGGAAACTCTGCACCCACCTGGTCGCGCACGCTCAACGATTTGGCGCAGACGGGCTTGATAGTCAAACATGGGCAGAAATACCATCTGACCGAAATCGGAAGCGCTCGCGTGCGGGCCCAAGCTTAAGGAACGGGAGAGACAGTGGACGAGGAAGCAAGCATCATCCTGGGGGATGCCATCGCCTTTTGTCAGCGCGACGGCCAAGATGCGCGCCTCATCAACATGCTGGGGCAATCGCGTGCTGTGAGCCTGACCGAGGACACCTTGACGATTGAGGCCCCCTCACGATTTGCCATCGCTCAGCTCAAAAAGCATCAGCCGACCATCGAGGCGTACCTGGAAGAGATCGCCTTTGCACCGATTGCGCTCAACATCGTGGCACCACAGGGCTCCGCGGCAGATAACGCCGCACCCGCGGCACCCGTCGTTCCCCCGGCGGCGCCAGCTACCACCACAGTGTCGGCTCCCGAGCATCAAATCGGCGATGTTTCCCGTGAAACCATGCCCACCGTCTCGACGCCGGCGGTCCCCATGTCCGCTGCCACGCACATGCCTATCGCGCACGACGCAACACCGGGCGAGGATTCGGGCATCGCAATCAAAAACACGCTTTCGGCCGACGATTTCCGCCGCATGATGAACCAGATGAAAGGCGAGGCGCCTGCAAAGAGTGCAAAACCAGCCTCCACATCGCCCATGAGCGTCCCCGCAGCTGCGGCACCGATCGAGCAGAACACCGACGGCGCGCCGCTCGCGGCCAACTCGAAATTCACCTTCGAAAACTTTGTCTACGGCCCAGAAAACAGCCATGCCTATCGCTCAGCCCTCAAGTTTGCCGCGCTCGCGGACGAACGCGGCACATGCACATCCCTGTTCATCTATGGCAAATCGGGGCTGGGCAAGACCCATCTGCTGCTCGCCATCAAAAACGAGCTCGCCGAAAAGTCGCCCGAGATCAAGGTAAAGTACGCCAACTCACAGGCGTACCTCGATGACCTGATGACGGAGTTCGACCGCCAAAAGAAGAGCAACGCCCCCATCATGCAGGCATACCACGACGTGGACGTGCTCATCATCGACGACATTCAAAACATCATCGGCAAGCGCGCGAGCGTGGACTACTTCTTCCAGCTCATGGACGAGTTTATCCGCAACAACAAAAAAGTCGTCATCGCAGCCGACCGTGCGCCCAAAGACCTGAGCATGGACGAGCGCCTTACCAGCCGTTTTAATGCCGGTATGCTCTGTTTGGTGGCGGAGCCCAGCTACGAGATGAAATACAAGATCTTGCAGCGCTACTACGAGAACACGATAGCCGCCGCACCCGAGGCGGGTGACGACTCGCTGCTGGCGGCCTATGGCGGCGATGGTGGGCATCTGACCGACGAGCACTTTAAGCACATGGCAGAAGTCTCGGGAACCAACATCCGCGAACTCGAGAGCTTCTGCGAACGCTGCGCCGGCGAGGCAGGAGACCGCGAACGCGAGGGCAGCGAGCTCAGTTTCGACGACATCGACGCCATCGCAAGCCAGTACTTCGACACATCGGCCAAAAAGATCAACGTCCAGACGGTTCAGTCCGTCATCGAAGAGCAGTACGGCGTGACGCACGAGGAACTCATCGGCCCGCGCCGCAACGCCAACATAGCCAAAGCCCGCCATATCGCCATATATCTGGCCATCGAGATGTGCGAGATGACGACTACGGCGGTGGGCGCGGAGTTTGGCAACCGCAACCACTCAACCGTCAGTACGAGCTATAAAAAGGTTCAGAAGATGATTCAGGAAGACCGCACCATAACCGAGGATCTCAAATCGCTGCGAGATAAAATTACACTGCGCTCGTAGGGAAATAGAGACACCTGTTGAAAACTTGTCGAAACGCCGGGCATAACATGTCTAAAACTCGCCACAAGGCGATGAAAAGTTTTCCGCAGGTTTTGAACGTGGAAAACACGGTCGGTTGCGCACAGGGCGCTGTCGACTCTCTTTTTGGGGTTGACCAGCGCTTTTGGGAGTAATCAACAGTTTCGTCAGTGCTATTACTATTATTAAGATATTTATATCTATAGAAAGGTATTAAAAGATGAAGTTCACCGTCAGCCAGAGCTCGCTTACACAAGCCATCGGCGTCGTTATGAAGGGTGTCGCTTCGGCATCCACCCTTCCCATCCTGTCGGGCGTGCTCGTTAAGGCCCAAGACGGCAT